>QNFO01000110.1 GCA_003646355.1 Gammaproteobacteria bacterium | reverse complement strand
TCTGTATTGTAAGTTTTTACTCAGTGTACAAAAACATCGCTGCAAAGACTTAATTGATTTAGACGCTGCAGAAACTGCCGGGGGTATTCCAGCGGTAGATAAGCTACACTCATGAATGAGCCCGGGGTCAACCCCCCAAAATATATCACGGCACGGATCCGCCAAAGACGGGCGCTATACAACAACTATTCTGAAACTAGCGGCCCAATGGAATCGACCTATTTATGCCTGTAAACACACCGCCGGTGAGTAAACCTGAATCTCCCGCAGACCCTACTGCTCTCAGCAGTGGACATATGGTGTCGTCGGCCTATGCCAACCTGGTATTCAATACACTGGGGCGCAGCGACGAAGTGCTGGCCTGCTTTACCCGACATGGCATCAGCAAAGAACAATTGGACGACCCCTCTGAAAAGGTGGCCTTCGACCCCCTGTCTGATGCCATTTTCGAACTGATGGAAACCCTGGATATGCCCGGCGCGGGTTTATCCATCGGCCGACAAATACATATTTCAAGCCACGGAGCCATGGGCGTTGCCGTGATTAGTAGCCAGACCGTTGGCCAGGCCATTCACGATGCCGCCAAGTACTACCACACAGCAATTACTTTTTGTGATCTTGAGGTTTACTACGACCAAGATAATGTCATTGTCGAAATTGTTGAAACCCACGGTCATCCAAATTTTCAGGCAGTGGTGGTAGAGGCAATGATGCTGACTATGCAGAACGCCCTTGAGTTTGTCAGCGGTCAAACGCTGACTTGCTCCAAAGTCGTGTTCGGCTTCCCGCCCCCCGAGTACGCCGACGATTACAGCAGCTTTTTCTCCGGTGAGATCTGTTTTAACGGCGATAAGCACATGATGATCTTACCCAAGAGCATCCTCGACAAGCGCTGCATTACTGCCGACGAGCACATCCATAAGCTCGCCGAAGATCAACTCCAGCAAAAAATGCAGGAGCTACGCTCCAATAATTTGACCATGTCTCACGTGCTCGACTTGATGCGCCGACAGCCCGCCAACATGCCCAGCCTTGAAGACCTGTCCAAGGTCTTTAACGTGTCATCGCGCACCATTATTCGCTACTTGCAGGCCGAAGACACCACTTACCGCAAACTGCGCGATAGCGTGCACAAGCAATTGGCGACCGACGCTTTGCGCAATACCGATCACTCCATCGACGCCATTGCCCTCGACCTGGGTTATCAGGACACCACTAGTTTCCGCCGCGCCTTCAAGCGCTGGTGTAGTTGCTCACCCTCTGAATACCGCAACAAAGCGCCTGAATAAAACCCCGCAATAAACATCTAGACCGGGCGCCCAATTTCAAAGGGCGCTTATTCCCACCACTGCCAACAAAGGATAAGTTCATGTCAAACATTTCTATTTCAATGGAAGGTAAAGTCGCGTTAATTACCGGCTCCGCACGCGGCCTGGGTGCTGAAATTGCCAAGACACTGTCACGCGCTGGCGCAACAATCATGATTACCGATATTCTCGAAGATCTTGGCCGCGCAACGGTTAAAGAGATCGAAGAGGCCGGCGGCAAGGCTGCATTTTTACCCCACAACGTCACCAACGAAGCCGACTGGGAACGCGTTACCGCTGAAACCGTCAAGCAGCTTGGCGGCCTCGACGTGGTGGTCAACAACGCCGGTATCGAGATTTGCGCATTACTTGAAAACACCTCACTAGAAGACTTCAACCGCGTTCTCGAGATCAATGTCAGCGGTGTCTTCCTCGGTCTTAAGCACGCCTGTAAAGCCATGAAGCCCGGCGGCATTGCCGGCAAAGGCGGCTCAATTATCAACATCTCATCGGTTGCCGGTTTGCGCGGCTACTCCGGCCTCGGCGCTTACTGCGGCAGTAAAGGTGGCGTTAAGCTGCTGACCAAAGCAGCAGCAGTGGAATTCGCCAGCTTGAAATACGGCATCCGCGTCAACTCCATCCACCCCGGTCTGATCCCCACCAATATGGGCCAGAGCGTGCTACAGGGTTTCGTCGACGCCGGTCTCGCACCCTCGGCGGAAAAAGTCAAAGACGCCTTCGATCGCTCCACCCCCATGGGCATGATTGGCCAACCCTCCGATATTGCCAACGCAGCACTGTACCTGGCCAGCGATCAATCGCCCTGGGTCACCGGTGCTGAAATTGTGGTTGATGGTGGTACTACCGCTACCTAATTTCTATACTTGGCCGAACATAAAAAAGCCGCGACTATTCGCGGCTTTTTTATGTTTTTTCTTCGCTACTTAGCGGCCCACTATGGGTTATTAATCCTTTGGCGCAGGTAGACTGCGCTTACTATCTAGCCAACGGAAAACCTGCTTCCAGCTCTCCCGATCACGCTCTGTTCGCGACGGTGAAAACTCAAAGATCGATAAACCTGTCTCGGCAGCACGAATATAATTTTGACTAGCGCGCAGCAAAGCGAGATAAGGGACTTTTTTACCATTGGGCAATTTAATCATCTCAAGGTAGTCATCGAGATCACCGGCCGCCAGCGTATTTTCCCGCACACGATTAGCCACCGTTGCCAATTTAACCTGAGTGTTTAGCACCCTGCGCAGAGCATTTAACTGACCGATAAAATGCTCTGCAGCACGAATATCGATAGGCGAAGGTAAGACCGGAATTAAAATACTATCGGCGCGCTGCACTAGGTTAGCCAAAGGGCGACCACTCACTGCCGCCGGACTATCAATAATCAAATAGTCGGTATTTTTCGGTACGCGAATCCTATCCTGCCAGGCAGGCAGACCACGAATACGCGGGCGATCAGCAGGGCGAGCAGCCAGCCAATCCATGCTTGAGCCCTGGGGGTCAAAGTCAGCCAATACCACACGTTTGCCCTTTTGAGCGTAATAGGCTGCGATATTGGTCGCCATCGTAGTTTTACCGCAACCGCCCTTGGCATTGAGTAAAAGTATCGAGCGCATGCCATCACCCCTTTTCAATCTGCTGACAAATTCAAGCCCAGAGCCAAGGTAAACAACACTTACCCCGGCCCTGACGATGCAGAATTAGTGGCAGGTATAACCACCATCAATAATCAGTTCAGTACCGGTCACATACTTCGACTCATCCGATGCCAGATACAAAACACCGTAGCCCTGATCCTGAGGCTCCGCCATATGACCGATAACAATCTCGTGCTGAATGCGCACTAAATCGTCCGGGCCAAATAAATCACCGGCACTCTCGGCCATCGGTGTTTTGGTAAAACCGGGATGCACCGAGTTGACGCGTATATTGTATTTTTTCTCCGCACAATATAGCGCCGCCGATTTGGTAAAC
Source organism: Gammaproteobacteria bacterium (assembly GCA_003646355.1). The sequence continues at coordinate 2,079 of QNFO01000110.1, read as the reverse complement.
AAGCGCACACCACCCTTACTGGCGTTGTAGGCTGCCGAGCGCGGGTCGCCGATAATGCCTTCAATAGAAGATATATTGACGATACTGCCGCCACCGTTGAGCTTCATTTGTTTAATGGCATTCTGGGTGCCCATAAACACGGACTCCAGATTCACCGACTGAATAAAGCGCCAGTGAGCCAGGTCGCTTTCTTCAAGATCAGTTGCAGCACCGACACCGGCATTATTCACCAGCACATCGAGACGGCCGTATTCGGCAACCACGGCCGCGATGACTTCTGGCCAGCGACTTTCGCTAGTCACGTCCTGCTCAATAAAGATTGCCGCATAACCCTGATCCCGCAGAGTCTGCGCCGCAGCTTCACCCTCTTTGGGGCGGATATCGGTAATCGCCACCTTGCCACCTTCGCGGCACATTAACTGCGCCGCCGAATAGCCGATGCCACCGGTACCGCCGGTAATCAAACACACTTTGTCCTGTACTCTACCCATCGCCATTTCCTCCCTGAGTTTTAGTGGCAGGTAAAGCCGCCGTCGATAACCAACTCAGTACCGGTCATATAACGTGACTCGTCAGAGGCTAAAAACAAAATACCGTAGGCCTGGTCAATGGGTTCGGCCATGTAACCAACGGCAATCTCGCGACTAATTCGCTCTGAGTCTTCGGGTGAAAACTGGTCAATGGCGCCATCAACCATGGGCGTAACCGTAAAACCGGGGTGCAATGAGTTAACGCGAATATTGTATTTTTTCTCCGCGCAATACAGTGCAGCTGATTTGGTAAATAAACGCACACCACCCTTACTCGCGTTGTAAGCACCAAAGCGGGGATCGCCCACCAGGCCTTCGATAGAAGAGATATTAATAATGCTACCGCCGCCGGTGAGCTTCATTTGCTTAATGGCATTCTGAGTGCCCATAAACACGGCTTCCATATTCACCGAGTTAACGAAACGCCAATGGGCCAAATCACTTTCTTCAAGGTCAGTTTGCTCACCAACGCCGGCATTGTTGACGAGAATATCAAGGCGACCGTACTTCTCGACAACCGCTGCGACGACTTCTTTCCAGCGCGCCTCATCAGTAACGTCTTGCTCAATAAATATTGCGTCGTAGCCCTGATCACGCAGCTTCTGTGCCGAGGCTTCACCCTCAACAGGGCGCAAGTCGGTAATGGCAATTTTGCCACCCTCTTTGCCAATTAACTCTGCCGTTGCATAGCCGATACCCGCGGTACCGCCGGTGATTAAAGCAACTTTATCCTGTACTCGTCCCATATTTAATTCCTCATTTGTTGTTATCAAAATTGTATTTAGCTTATTGTTTACTGACTGCAAACGTCGTGCAAAATTTTCTCAACTTCATGCTTTTCAATACCGTCAGTAATAAATACCAACTGAGTTTGTGCTGTATCCCCCGGCCACTCATCAAGCCATAACAAGGGATAAACCTTGTCGCGGATGCAATGCACCACAGCCGGCGTGGCTAACTTACCCTCCACGGCCACCAGGCCTTTCACCCGCAGTAGTTTGTCCGGGTCGTAATTTACCAGTTCCTGAAAAAAAAGTATCACATCGGCTAAACGCATTGCCTGCTCAAGACGCAAGGTAAAGGTCTGAATGCTACTGCCGTGCCCTGTGTGGTGTTCGCCACTCTGCTCAGACTGCGCCCCCGCACCCAGCCACTTTTCAATATCCTCAGCCTTACCCTTTAAGGGGTAATGATTGTCTGCGGAAAGAATGGGGATTATCTCAGCGACACTCAAGTTACGGCCATCCCTTACAGGTGCGGAGGGATTCATTTCAACGAGTCGTGCTTCCAACCTGGCCATGCTTTGCTCATCGACCAGATCAGATTTAGCAATTAGCAATTCGTCAGCCAGCGCCACCTGGCGGCGCGAAACATCCTGATCGGCAAGGGTGCGCTCACCCGCCACCGCATCCACTAAAGTCACCACCGCCTGCATGCGATAGGCTTTACGCAACTCGGTGTTGGCCATCAGCGTATGGACGATGGGCACTGGGTCGGCGAGGCCGGTGGTTTCTATCAACACGCGATTAAAGCGCGGCACATCACCCAG
>QNFO01000109.1 GCA_003646355.1 Gammaproteobacteria bacterium | reverse complement strand
TGTTTGAGCACATAGTCGATGGCGGCCTGGGCAGCGGCTTGTTTGAGTTGATCTTGTGATACACGGCCTTTAGACATGGCGGGCTCCGGCAGTGGAGCGGTATTATATCTGAGCAGAGAAAGTTGTTGGCGATACAATGACGGAGAATTTCTCAACAGGGCTGGTGTTAGCCTTGCCGAGAAATTACGATTGCCCCTGAGCAAGATACTACCTACAAACAGCGGACCCGTACTAGCATGCCAAAAAGCTATGTGAAAAGAATCCTCGATGCGCGTATCTACGATCTGGCCGTTGAGACGCCGATCGACGCAGCGCCCATTCTGTCGGCACGCATCGACAATCAGGTGTTGTTAAAGCGTGAAGATTTACAGCCGGTGTTTTCGTTCAAGCTGCGTGGTGCCTACAATAAAATGCGTAAGCTTAGTGACAGTGAGCGTGCTGCGGGGGTGATCGCGGCCTCGGCCGGCAATCACGCTCAGGGTATGGCCATGGCGGCGAAAAAGCTGGGGGTGAAGGCGACTATTGTGATGCCCCGCACCACGCCGCAAATTAAAATCGATGCCGTGCGCGCCCTCGGTGCCAAGGTTGTATTGCAGGGTGACACTTACGATGGCGCCGCTCAGCACGCGCAAAAATTGGTCGAAGAAAAAGGCCTGGTCTACATTCACCCCTTTGACGACCCGGATGTGATCGCAGGGCAGGGTACGGTAGCGGTGGAAATTCTGCGCCAACACCCCGGCCCACTGAACGCTATTTTTGTGCCGGTCGGCGGCGGCGGGCTGTGTGCGGGCATCGTTGCCTATGTGAAATATGTACGGCCCGATATTAAAGTCATTGCCGTGGAATCCGAAGATGCCGCCTGTTTGGCTGCGGCGATGGAAAAAGGTCGACGGGTGACACTGAAAGAAGTGGGCCTGTTTGCCGATGGCACTGCCGTGGCACAGATTGGTAAAGAAACTTTTCGCGTACTGCGCGACACCATCGATGGTGTGATTACCGTCTCGACCGACGAAATATGCGCGGCCATTAAAGATATTTTTGATGACACCCGTTCTATTTGCGAGCCTGCGGGTGCCCTCGGGCTGGCCGGGCTGAAAAAATATGTGCAGCAAAATGGCTGCAGTGGTGAAACCTTATTGGCGATCGACAGCGGCGCCAATATGAACTTTGATCGCTTGCGCTATATTTCTGAGCGCACCGAAATTGGTGAGAAGCGTGAGGCGGTATTGGCGGTGACCATTCCCGAAAAGCCGGGTAGCTTTAAGCGTTTCTGTCAGGCGCTGAGCCAGCGCATGGTCAGTGAATTTAATTACCGCTATGCCGATGCGGGCGATGCTCATATTTTTGTCGGCATTCAAGTGACCTCTGATGTCGATCGCCAGGCTTTGGTGGATGACTTGCTGGCCAAAGATTATGCCGTGGTTGATATGACCGATAACGAGATCGCCAAGTTGCATATTCGCTACATGGTCGGCGGGCGGGCGCCGGGGATTGCCGATGAAGTGGTGTATCGCTTTGAGTTCCCGGAGCGACCGGGGGCGCTGTCTAACTTTCTCGTTAAGCTGGGTGGGCGCTGGAATATTTCGATGTTTCACTACCGCAACCACGGCTCTGCTTTCGGCCGGGTGCTGGTTGGTCTACAGGTGCCTGTTAACGAGCGCAGGGATGTCGGTGACTTTCTTGGGGCTCTCGACTATCCCTATCAGGAAGAAACAAAGAACGATGCGTATCGCTTCTTCCTCGGCAAGTAGCTGTTTTATGATCTGACTTGAAACGCTGCAGCCCAGGCATCGCCCTTGTTTGTATTATTTCGCGGTGATGTGAATGAGCTCTTTATCCGTCGCGATAATATTGAGGGGGATATCCCAGCTCTGGGCCTGCAGCTGTTCGACTTCCTGACAGTGGTGGGCGAGGCCGATTAATAAGGGTCGCTTCATAGCGCTATTATTCAGCCGGGCGAGAGTGCGGTCATAAAAGCCGCCGCCCATGCCCATGCGATTACCGTGACGATCGAAAGCCACCAGCGGCAGTAAAATAATATCCAATGTCCAGACTGGTGCCATTGGGTTTTTACCGAGCTGGGGTTCGGCAATTCCAAAACGATTGGGGCGTAATGTTGGCTGGTTGCGGTGACTGATGAAATACAGGCGGTTGTATTTCAGCGGGTGAAGTACGGGCAGATACGTTTGCTGGCCGCGTTTTTCTGCTTTGGTGATGGCGGGCTGGGGCGATATCTCACCATCATTGGCCAGATAATAGGCAATGCGCTGGGCGTGCTGGAATTGTTTGAGTTGACTGAGCTGTTTGCAGATGTCGGTGGCGGCGAGCTGTTGTTGTCTAGCGGAGAGCGCGCGTCGTCGCTGGCGAAGAGTGCTGCGGTTTATAGGCTGTTTGCTAGAGATGTTGCCTACCTCGTACAGGAACTGTATGGATAGCAATTAGGATAAAAAAATAGGGTGGAAATAAAAAGACCCAGGAATGCCGCTGTCAATGTGGCCCTGAACCCGACGGTTCAAGGTGGGGGACGCCGTACAACATTAGGCTCTCCGTCAAGCGGATATGCACACCAGCAGCGCGGGTAATCCCCCTAGGTGTAAAAATCGGCTCAAGAACTTCTTGACTGGCAAACACCCCAGGTCGCTGCATTATAGCCCAGCATAGAGAGATAAGAATGCCTTAAGTTGAATAGTATTGTGTTGCTGTTATCAACAGTGGGATTTTTAGCTTTCGGGGGAAAGGGCCTGCAGTGCCTGAAACACTTTATTATCGAGGCGCTCAAGGTTTTCATTGTTGGCCTCACCTTCAGACGCTCGATGTTGTGCGTCGAGCAAGTCATAGGATAAATTCAGAGCCGCCATAATGGCGATGCGTTCGAGGCCGATAACATTACCGCCCTGGCGAATGGTGCGCATGCGCTGGTCGAGCTCAAGAGCGGCGCGCATCAGGGCGTCGCGTTGGTCGGGGGGGCAGTGCACCTGATATTCTTTGTCGAGCACCAGAATTGTCACGTTGTCGCTTGTACTCATGTACTTTTACTCATCGGTGGTTACGCGTCAGGGTTTAAAGCTTTAAGGCGGGAAATCATGCTTTCTACCCGCGATCGCGCCTGCTCGGTTTTTTCCATCAGCTGGCCTTTTTCTTTCAATAAGCTGGACTCGCGCTGACGCAGCCCTGTGTTTTCTTTTTGCAGGCGCTCACTCAGCTCAACGAGCTGATCTATTTTGTTTTCCAGATCGGATAGCACATCACTACTCATAGCGGTATTTTCAGGTCATTAAATTCTGGTGATTAAATAATTGGCAAAGCCTAGCTAACTATAGTTGTGATTACGCGTATGGGTCAATAATCTTAATGTAGATTCGAGAATTAATCGCTTACTGTCATATTGAGCGGCTTCATATGGGCAAATCCCTACATCAAAACAGTAAGAGAAGAGTCAGCCGTTTGCGCGGATAGCAATGCTAGAATACGCATTTTCAGGAAACCCTCGCTGATGGATTTTGAACACTATTGCCGCGCTTTTACCGTTGCTGGGCTGACCACAAATCCCGCTGAGTTACAGGCTGTGTTGTGTGGCCGGCTTAGTGGCGGCCAGCATCTTACCGACAAAAAAGTGCTGGAGGTCGCTGCTGACCTGCTTGATGCCAGCGCGAGTAGCATAGCGGCTATCAAGGGTGATGTACTTCAACTCTATAACGATACGGCCGAGCAGCTCGACGATGGTAATGCGGTATTCGAGTTGCTTCTGCCCGATGATGATGACTCTCTGCACGAGCGCATTGAAACATTGAGTCGCTGGTGTCAAAACTATCTCTCCGGCCTGGGTCAGTCTGGTCTGTCAGGGGATTCACCATTGGCTGCGGAGGTGTCGGAAGCGATGCGCGATCTTGCAGCCATCGCAATGGCCGACAGTGGTGCAGGCGATGATGATTTAGACCCCTATACCAACTCTATTGACGAGCAAGAAGAAGCCAATTTTTTTGAGCTGGTTGAATATGTTCGCGTCGCTGTTACCTTGATTTATGCCGAAATCAAACTGATGAATAATCCCGAGGGTAAAACACTGCATTGAGCCGGCATTAAATGAGTGTCAGAAAAAAACAGGGACTGGTTCACGCTCTGGAAGCCTGCTCTCTAATTGAGAGATAACAATAGACCCAGATCATGTGTAATTTATAGAAAGAATCAATAATAAGGATCGATAAAAAGCATACATACAACTACGCCAAAACAGGGAATGTGCAAATGACAGATTCTTCTCTAACACTTATTGATGAAGAGCTAACGTTCAATACTGACGAAGTTATTGTTTCTAAAACCGATCTAAGCGGCAGGATAACTTACGCGAACGATGTTTTTTGCCGCATGGCTGAAAGAACAACGGATGAGGTAATAGGCAAGCCCCATAGCCTTATTCGTCATCCAGATATGCCTCGGGTTATTTTTAAAGTGCTGTGGGATACCCTGCAGCAGGAAGAAGAAATCTTTGCCTATGTAAAAAATCGTTCAAAGACTGGGCGCTATTACTGGGTGCTCGCACACGTGACACCGAGCTATGACCAAAATCACAAACTAAACGGCTATCACTCTAATCGACGCTGCCCTGATAGTCATTGGGTTGGGGAGATATCAAAACTCTACCAAACCTTGCTCAACGAGGAGGCTAAACACCAAAACCCTGATGAGGGGATAAAAGCCAGTGCTAGCTTACTGGCGAGGACTCTGGATGAAGCCGGGCAATCCTACCCTGAGTTTGTTTGGTCAACGATGAGGTCACTATGATTAAGCTTTTTACAAAGTCAAAAGCCGCATCCGTAGAGACAGATGCTTCATCCGATGAAGTCGATCAGCTTCGTAAAGAACTTTTGCGTTATAAAACGGCCTTTGCTGAAATTGATGATGTGACCGCTAGAGCGGGATTGGGCGATTTAAGTGCCCGCGTGATCAACTGGGACCAGTTTGATAATCTTTCCCCAACCATGGCGCACGTTAATAAAATGCTCGACTTGGCTGATTCTTTTGTACGGGAGTCGGATGCCACGCTTGCCCATGCCGCAAAAGGTTTGTTTTATCGAAGCTATATTGAACGCGGTGTATTGGGAGATTATCGTAGGGCGGCAGCGAATCTAAAGTCGACCCAACAACACATGGCTGAGCTTGAAACTGAGCGAAAAGAGGAAATGTCTCAACTCGCTGACAACCTTGAATCTGAGGTTAAAACAGCGGTTGATCATGTCCAGATCAGTAGTAAAACCATGCTGGCTAAAACACAAGATATGTCGGCCAACCTGGAAGATGTTGGGCAGCAGACAAATACAGTTGTTGAATTATCAAATAACACTACCAGTAATGTTGAGTCTTGTGCCTCAGCGGTAGAAGGCATGT
>QNFO01000108.1 GCA_003646355.1 Gammaproteobacteria bacterium | reverse complement strand
GCCTCTGTACACAGGTCGCCCCAAACGGCGAATTGCACAGCGGATTCAGCGACGACGTGGTCGGCGCTGCCGGGCTCAAAGCCGTGGGCAATAACCGTGGCGCCCTCGTCGGCGAGACGCTGGGCGATGATTTGTCCGGTACCGCGATAGCTGCCGGTGACGAGTGCTACTTTGCCTGTTAAGCCGAGTTCCATTTTCTCTCTCCAATTAATTTTATGGATGCATCCTGCGGCAGAGGCCTGTCTGAGTGCAAGTTTTTCAAGATTTAGCGCGTTTGTTGGCAAGAGTCGATATCAGCGAATGAGTAAAGAATCTTCTTTGCTCATGACCGTAGGAGGCAGGGATGCCGACACCGAGCGTACAAGGACGTATTCACAGCGTGTCATGAGCGAAGATGGTTCTTGGCTTTAGTAAGGTTGGCTTCGGTTTAAGCCGCTTTACTGCGGCGGTACTCGCTGGGCGAAATGCCAATCACCTGTTTAAACAGTCGGGAAAAATAATAGGCATCTTTATAGCCGGTTTCGACGGCGACCTGCTTCACGGAGTTGGCGGTGCTGTCGAGTAACTGGCAGGCGTGCTGCATTTTTAAGTGAATAAAATGCTGGATGGGCGAGTGGCCGGTGAGCTGTTTAAACTTGCGCGTAAAGTGGTATTTCGACAGGTTGGCATCGTCGGCCAGTGCCTGCAGGTTTAAGCTGTCGCCCAGGTGTAAGTGCATTAATTCTTCAATCTTGCTGAGATCAATAGACTGGCCGTGTTGCGGTTGGTAGCGCTGGGCGGTGTAGGCAATGAAGCTGAGCATTTGTTTCAGTTGGCAGGCGCTGTGAATGTAAGCGTCGGTGGAATAGCCGGTGCGGCGCAGGGTGAACAGCGCTTCAAAGTCGGCAATCAGCCGTGGCTGCAGGCCAATTTGGGCAAAGGGCTCGCCTGCACAAATGCGCTGGCTGTATTCGCGGGCCAGTGTGCCGCTGTAGTGGGCCCAGTAAATACTCCAGGGTTGGTTTGTGTCGGCGCGATAGCTGTGGGCGAGGCCCTCGGGCAGGGAAATAATATCGCCCGCTTTTATTGCCCACTGGCGCTTGCCGGCCTTGAGTTGGCCGAGGCCTGCAGTACAATAAATTAACAGATAGTTGGCGCTTTGTTGCCGGCTCATGCGGTGGTTTTGTGCCTGCGGATAGAAGCCTGTGGCCAGTGGGTAAAGATCTTGCGACAGTGGGTCGGCGGCCATGGCCTCGACCAGAAATTTAGGTGATAAAAGACGAATGCCTTTAGGTGGCAGGGGCCAGTCGGAGGTGATTTCTACTCTTTTCATAATAAAAACAGTGAGATAATAAAGTCGCAGTTTATGGCTTTATGTTGATTGTAGAGCAATATAGTCCATCAACAGGGCAATATAGTGAATTTTTATTGTTGCTTGTTTATGCTTATATACTGGCAAGCTGGTACGCCGATATTGACCCTCGGCAAGTACTCGAAAATCCGTACACAGCGCCTGGCACTTTTGCAGGGCGGCACAACTAATTGAGGTTGACCATGGCATTCCCAAAAATTGTACCCCTATTTATTGAAGGCGAGTGGATTCAAAGCGAAAGCACTCAGCGCACCCAGGTTCTCAACCCGGCCACCCAGGAATTGCTGACCGAAGTGCCCGCCGCGACCGATGCCGAGATGGATCGTGCCATTGCCTCGGCCAAAGCCGCCTTCCAAACCTGGAAAGAAGTGCCCGTACCCCAGCGCGCGCGCATTATGCTCAACTATCAACACCTGCTGAAAAAGCACCACGACGAAATTGCTGAAATTATCAGCCAGGAATTGGGCAAGACCTTTGAAGATGCCAAGGGCGATGTTTGGCGCGGTATTGAAGTGGTCGAGCACGCGGCCAACGTTGCCTCTTTAATGATGGGTGAAACCGTTGAGAACGTCGCCGGTAAAATCGACACCTATTCTTTTGTGCAGCCCATTGGCGTGTGCATGGGTATTACGCCGTTTAACTTTCCGGCGATGATTCCCCTGTGGATGTTTCCGCTGTCCATTGCCTGCGGTAATACTTTTATTCTCAAGCCCTCCGAGCGTGATCCCTTGACGCCGACTCGTTTGGTCGAGTTGTTTGAAGAAGCCGGTGCCCCCAAAGGCGTGATGCAAATTATTCACGGTGGCGCCCATCAGGTCGACTACCTGCTGGAGCATCAAGATATTTGCGCCGGTTCTTTTGTCGGTTCAGTACCCGTGGGCAAGCATATTTATCAGAAAGGTACGGCCAACCTGAAGCGCATGCAGTGCATGACCGGTGCCAACAACCACATGGTTGTTATGCCCGATGCCAACAAAAGTCAGGTCGTGAATAACATTATCGGTTCAGCCTTTGGTGCCGCCGGGCAGCGCTGCATGGCTATCCCCAATGTCATTTTGGTGGGTGCCGCCAAAGAGTGGGCCGGTGATATTGCCGCCGCCGCTGAGAAAATTCGCCCGGGCATTTGGTCCGATAAAGGCGCCGCTTACGGCCCGCAAACCAACACCATGGCGAAAGAGAAAATCACAGCCGCGATTGCCAAAGCGAAAGAAGAGGGTGCAACTTGCCTGCTCGACGGTTCCGATTGTGTGGTTGAAGGCTACCCCGACGGCAACTGGATTGGCCCGACCATCTTCACCGATGTCAGCCGCGATATGAGCGTGTATCAGGACGAGGTCTTTGGCCCGGTCTTATGTTTGCTAACTGTCGATACTCTCGACGAAGCCATTGCCGCCATTAATGAAGACTTTCGTGGTAACGGCACGTCTATCTTCACTGCCTCCGGTGGTGCGGCGCGCAAGTATCAGCATGAAATTCTGGTCGGTCAGGTGGGCATTAATGTACCGATTCCTGTGCCCCTGCCATTTTTCTCCTTCACCGGTTGGAGAGGTTCTTTCCACGGCGACCTGCACGCCTACGGCAAGCAAGCGGTGCGTTTCTACACCGAAACCAAAACGATCACTGCCCGTTGGTTTGATGACGAAGTGGCCGGTGGCCCGAATATGTCGATCAACTTAAAATAAGTGAGCTGGTCTTATGGACTTTAATCTCAACGAAGAACAGCGCGCCTTTCAGGATGCTGCACGCGCCTTTGCAGAGGGCGAAATGGCCCCTCATGCGGCCGAGTGGGACGAGGAGAAAATCTTTCCTCGCGACACTATCGCCGCAGCCGGTGCTATGGGCTTTTGCGGTATGTACAGCCCCGAGGCTCAGGGCGGCATGGGCATGTCGCGTCTCGATGCCACTATTGTGCTTGAAGAGTTAGCGGCCGCTTGTTCTTCCACCGCCGCCTTTATTTCCATCCACAATATGGCGACGTGGATGGCTTGCACCTGGGGCACAGAGGCTGTACACAATGATTTTTGTGAGCAGTTGGTGATGGGTGAAAAGCTCGCCTCCTATTGTTTGACCGAACCCAATGCAGGCAGTGATGCGGCTTCTATCACTACTAAAGCTGTGCGCGACGGTGAGGACTACATCCTCAACGGCGGCAAGAGTTTTATCAGCGGTGCCGGTAGTACTGACGTGCTGGTGTTGATGGTTCGCACCGGGGCTAAGGATTCGGGCGCAAAAGGCATAAGTGCTTTTGCCGTACCTGCGGATTTGCCCGGTATTAGCTACGGGAAAAACGAAAGTAAAATGGGCTGGAATAGCCAGCCAACCCGCACCATTACTTTTGAAGACGTGCGTGTACCGGCAAACTATCGCCTGGGTGAAGAGGGTGAGGGTTTTAAAATTGCCATGAAGGGCATTGATGGCGGGCGCATTAATATCGCCAGCTGTTCCATCGGTGCCGCCCAGGCAACGCTCAATCATGCCCAGCAGTATATGCAGGAGCGCAAGCAGTTCGGCAAGCCCCTGGCAGCCTTTCAAGCCCTGCAGTTTAAGCTTGCCGACATGGTTACCGAGTTGGTGGCGGCGCGGCAAATGGTCAGGTTGGCCGCCAGTAAGCTGGACCAAAATGACGCCGATAAAAGCACCTATTGCGCGATGGCGAAACGTTTTGCCACCGATATTGGTTTTCAGGTTTGCAATGAAGCCCTGCAATTGCACGGGGGTTACGGTTATTTGAAGGAGTACCCCATCGAGCGCTTTTTGCGCGATACCCGGGTGCACCAAATTTTAGAAGGCACGAATGAAATCATGCGCGTGATTGTGGCGCGTCGAATACTGGAAGAGGGCGCAACGGATAGTATCCGTTAGTTAATTTCTCACCTATACAAAGGAGTTAAGAACATGAGCGAATTATTAAAAGTAGAAAAACGCGGTCGCACAGCGATCTTGACCATGAACAATCCACCGGCCAATACCTGGACGCCGGAGAGCCTGGCTTATTTACAAGAGGTCGTCGAAGAATTAAATGCCGACAAAGAAAACTACGCACTGATTTTGACCAGCGACAGCGAAAAGTTTTTTAGCGCCGGTGCCGATCTCACCCGTTTTAATCACGACAACAGCGGTGATGCCTTCGACTTTATTAAGGCCTTCGGCGTCGCTTTTGAAGCGTTGACGCATTATGAAGGCGTTTCGATTGCGGCGATTACCGGCTTCGCCATGGGTGGCGGCCTTGAGTGCGCGCTGGCTTGTGATATTCGCATCGCCGAAGAACAGGCGCAGATGGCCCTGCCCGAGTGCACCGTGGGTTTACTACCTGGTGGTTTGGGTACGCAGCACCTGTCCTGGTTGATTGGTGAGGGCTGGGCCAAGCGCATGATTCTCCTTGGTGAGCGCGTTAAGGCTGCAAAAGCCGAGCAAATTGGTTTGATTCAGGAAGTAGTGCCCACGGGTACGGCCCTGGAAAAAGCCCTGGAATTAACGGCCAAGGTTGAAAAGCAAAGCCCGACGTCTGTGCGTATTTGTAAGGCGCTGACTATGTCTGCCCGCGAACGCGGTTTGAGCAGCGGCTTTAAATACGAGCGCGATGCCTTTATGGATTTATGGGGCAGCGAAGATCAAAAAGAAGGCGTTGCCGCTTTTGTTGAAAAGCGTAGCCCCGAATGGAAGAACGGCTAAAGCCATTATTTTTTGTTTAGCTGTTTCAGGAGAAACGCGTGTCAGAACAGCCCGTACTATTTAGTGAAAAAGCCTGTGGCAACGGTAAGAAAATTGCCATCGCCACCCTCAATGCCGAAAAAGCACTGAACTCACTCAGTCTGGAAATGGTCGATATGATCAGCGCTCAAACGGCGCAGTGGGAAGCCGATGACAGCATTGTCTGTATTTTGCTCGACAGTGCGGGCGACCGGGCTTTTGCCGCCGGTGGCGATATTCGCATGCTCTACGAATCAATGGTGGAATGTGGTGAAAACTACAATGCCTACGCCACGGATTTTTTCTCGCGAGAATACGTACTCAATCATCGACTGCATAACTTCCCCAAGCCGATTATCGCCTGGGGTAACGGCTTTGTAATGGGCGGTGGTATGGGTTTGT
>QNFO01000107.1 GCA_003646355.1 Gammaproteobacteria bacterium | reverse complement strand
GGTTTGATCCAGCGGTGGCACTTCAATGGTTTTGTGGGCTTTTTCCTGGGCGAAGGCAATGGCTCGGTTGGCGACCGATATTAAGTCGTCGACGTCAAAGGGTTTTGGCAGATATTCGAAGGCACCGCCCTGATAGGCCGCCACGGCGCTGTCGAGGTCGGAGTGAGCGGTGGTAATAATAATCGGCAATTGAGGGAATTCGGCGTGAATTTTATCGAGCAGGGCGAGGCCGTCGATGCCGGGCATGCGGATGTCGCTGATAATGGTGTCAGGTTCTTCAGGCTGCTTGTAGAGAGCGGCGAGCAGTTTGCTGGCATCTTCAAAACTACGTACTTGTAGGTTGGCTTTTTCGAGAGCCTTCTCCATAACCCAGCGAATCGAGTTGTCATCGTCGACGATCCAAATTGTCGGTTTCATCATGCTAGCCTGTCCTTAATGGGTTTTAGTGGAAGATAAATAGAAAAGCGTGTGCAGCCCGGCTCGCTGTCACACTCGATTAAGCCCTGATGCTGATGGATAGCTGATTGCGCTATGGGCAAGCCAAGGCCGCTACCCTCGGCGCGTCCACTAATCATCGGGTAGAAAATACGCTCGCTGATATCGCTGGGGATGCCGGGCCCGTTATCGATAATGTCGAGTCGGCACACCATGGGGTGGCGTTTCTTGCCGATCGTAAAATGGTTGAGAATGCGGGTGCGCAGGATAATCTCGCCGCCGTGGCCGATTTTGTCAGCGCCGTCCAACGCCTGCATCGCATTGCGTACGACGTTGAGTACGGCTTGAATTAGCTTCTCTCGATCGCCGATGATTTCGGGGATGCTAGGGTCGTAATCTTTTTTGATAATGAGCGAGCCGTGAGTTTCGGCCTGCACTAGTGTCGCCACGTGTTCGGTGACTTCATGGATGTTGAGCAGAGCAAATTTGGTCGGCAGGGGTGAGCCGAGGAGTCGGTCAACCAGTTCGCGCAGGCGATCGGTTTCGGCAATGATAATGTCGGTGTACTCAACGAGTTCGCTTCTATCTAGCTCCAGCGCCAATAACTGGGATGCGCCGCGAATACCGCCCAGGGGGTTTTTGATTTCGTGGGCGAGGCCGCGAACCAGATTGCGCGAAGTGTCGTTGGCTGACAGTAGTGCTTCTTCGCGATCAATACGAAGGGTTCTGTCGATGGGCAGCATTTCAAGCAGCAGCAGCTGTTGCCCGTCTTGTGCTAGCGGGGTCACTGAATAATCGACGGTGATTTCGCGCAGGTCGGGGAGCAGAACTTTAACTTTACGTTCTGTGAATGCAGATTCATTCGCCAGGGCATCGAGAAAGACCTGGCGTCGAGGTTCGGCCTTGGCAAATAACTGCGGTGCGTAGCTGTTCAGTAATCGGTGGGCGCTGACGGTAAGCAGGCTTTCTGCGGCTGGGTTGAGGTAGGTGATAGATAGGTCGGCATCTATCAGTAGCACGCCCGTATTGAGGTTATCTAGAACGAGCTGGTTGGTTTGATGACTATTCATTGTCGCTGCAGGGTCGGCGCTTTGCAAAGGTGTTTGAATTAAAGCAAGTAACAGGCCACTTTAAAGGCAGCAGTTACACTCTAGCTAATAGGTGTTATCACCTTCAGAGAGTGTAACTTTAAAAGCCATAGGGCGCACTATTTTGGTGCAGTGGTGGTTGGGCTATTTTTTGGGGGTAGGCCCGGCAGGTTTTGCTTTGCTGTTGGATGAGTGCTGTTTGACATGAAAGGTGATGGTTTGTGTTTTGGTTTTGCGTTGTTTATCGGCGCCAATAACTTCTGCGCGTACGCTGTGCTTTCCTCTATCCAGGCTGGTGATGGTGAATGTGGTAGCGGCACTGGGTGAGCCCTGCTTGCGTCCATCTATATATATCTGGACCAGGTGACCCGTTTGTAGCAAGGGTTCAAGTGCTATCTGAACTACGACTTCGCTTTGTCCTGGGGGAATGGTGGCGTTATTGTTTGGCTGAGTAATGCGGGCTTTAGTGTAGGCGACATCATCTTCACCAGCTTCACCTTTACTGTCTTTTGTGATGGCGGGGGGTGGGGCAATGGCGATATTGGTTTCGGGCATGTCGACGGTCTCTGCCTTCGCATTTGCCGATGGCGAGTCGGTGTAGGTGACTTCGCCGTCTTCACCAACAACGCGATAAACTTCGCCGGCAAAGAGGGAGGGGGCGGTCAGCAGGGCCAGACTGATGAGTGTTGCAGAGACTTTTTTCATAGTAGTTGCGCTTTAGCAGACAGTTATTGTTTGTTTGGGAGCTTGGGCCCCCTTTGAACTCTAGGGCTAGAATAATACGCTTTGTAGAAAAGAAAAAGCCCGATCTCCATGGAAGACCGGGCTTTTTGTGAGCTAGCTCTAATGAACTGCTCTATAGCGTTAGGCTCGGGTAGAGCTTAAACGCTGTAGTACATGTCGAACTCAACGGGGTGAGTGGTCATGTTGAGTTTTTCAACTTCTTCCTGCTTCAGCGCGATGAAGGCGTCAATGACGTCGTCATCCATTACGCCGCCAACAGTGAGGAACTCACGGTCATTGTCGAGAGCTTCCAGTGCTTGCTCCAGTGAAGAGGCAACGGTCGGAATAGCGGCCGCTTCTTCGGGAGGCAGGTCGTAAAGATCTTTGTCAGCAGGATCGCCGGGGTGGATCTTGTTTTTAATGCCGTCGAGGCCAGCCATCAACATGGCAGTGAAAGCCAGGTAAGGGTTAGCTGTGGGATCAGGGAAGCGCACTTCAATGCGGCGTGCTTTGGGGTTCGGCACGTGCGGAATGCGGATGGAAGCAGAGCGGTTGCGCGCAGAGTAAGCGAGCATAACAGGTGCTTCAAAGCCAGGAACCAAACGCTTGTAGGAGTTGGTTGAGGCGTTGGCAAAGGCGTTAATGGCCCGTGCGTGCTTGATGATGCCGCCAATGTAGAACAAGGCTGTTTCAGACATGCCCGCGTAAACGTCACCAGTGAAGATGTTGGTGCCGTCTTTAGAGAGTGACTGGTGGCAGTGCATGCCGGAACCGTTGTCGCCAACTAATGGCTTGGGCATAAAGGTCGCTGTTTTGCCGTAGGCGTGAGCGACATTGTGTACGCAGTACTTAAAGATCTGAATTTCATCAGCTTTTTTCGTCAGTGTGGCGGGGCCAACACCAATTTCACATTGTCCGGCAGTACCGACTTCGTGGTGATGAACTTCAACTTCGAGGCCCATTTGCGTCATCGCACCACACATGGCGGCACGCAGGTCGTGCAGGGAGTCAACGGGGGGAACGGGGAAGTAGCCGCCTTTAACGCCAGGACGGTGACCCATGTTGCCATCAGGGAAGTCGTGTTCAGTGGCCCATGCAGCTTCTTCAGAGGCGACTTTGTAGAACGCGCCGCTCATGTTGGCGCCCCATTTTACGTCGTCAAAAACGAAAAATTCGGGCTCTGGGCCAAACAGTACAGTATCGGCGATGCCAGTGGAGCACATGTATTCCTGGGCGCGGTCGGCAATGGAGCGAGGGTCGCGAGTGTAGCCCTGCAAGGTTGCTGGCTCGAGAATGCCGCAACGCAGGATGATAGTTTCTTCATCGGTGAAGGGGTCGAGCACGGAGGTTTCGTCGTCGGGCATCAAAATCATGTCCGAGTCGTTAATGCCTTTCCAGCCAGCAATAGATGAGCCGTCAAACATTTTGCCTTCTTCAAAGAAGCCTTCATCGACTTCGCTTGAAGGGATAGTGACGTGTTGCTCTTTGCCTTGGGTGTCGGTGAAACGAAGATCAACCCAGCCAGCTTCACTTTCTTTGATGAGATTTAACGTTTTTTCAGACATTTATGTCCTCCAGATCTAGATCAGTGTGGTTTTCTTTCACTCGCCTCTCGCAATAGAAAGACGGCGATTGAGCGTGGAACAAAGTAATGGCAAGGCCGTAGAATTGCCATCGGTATTTTAGCTTATGTGTTACTACGATAACGCTGCACAAGCTCTTGTGCAAAAGCTATGCCACAGCCCCTGCGCTGTGCAGAGTGCTGAAATGGGGGCTTTTTAGCCGAAACTTGCTAGCAAGGCCTCCAAAGTGGTGCGCATTATAGCCTACAAGCACCAAAAGCGAGCGCTTGTTGTAAAGGAATTTGTCTTCCTTATTTCAGGTTAGAGAATTGAAAGGGTGGGCTGTTCATAGCGTGCTTGTTTGGCGCAGGGTATAGCCCGTATCTGCCACGCGGCGACTACTCTATAATACGCGCCACTTTGAACTACCTGTAGTGTCCCTAGCCCATGCATTTTGTCGTTAAGCTCTTTCCCGAAATCATTATTAAAAGCCCACCCGTGCGCAAACGCTTTATTAAACAGCTGCGGGAGAACCTGCGTCGTTTGGTTAAAGGCCAATACCCCGATGTAAAAGTACTGAGCCAGTGGGACAAAATTGAACTGGTCGCCGAGGGTGTCGATGTTGAGCGCCATGCTTTTATCGCCCGTTTGTTGGGCAACACACCGGGGGTGGCCAATTACTCCCATGTCAGCACCCACGTGCTGGGTGATTTTGATGAAATGGCCGAGCTACTTTGGCCCTTGTATGGCGAGAGCCTGAGTGGCAGCAGTTTTTGCCTGCGGGTAAAGCGCACCGGCAAGCATGACTTTAGCTCCACCGACTTCGAGCGCGAAGTGGGCGGCCGTCTCTTTCAGCGCTCTGAGGCCAGAAAAGTACAGCTTAAAGGTGCCGATGTTGAAATACGTCTCGATATTCGCGGCCAGGTACTTTCCGTACTCGAAACCACGGCCCAAGGTTTGGGCGGCTTCCCCCTTGGTACGCAAGATGCCGTGCTGTCATTAATCTCCGGCGGCTTCGACTCCACCGTGGCCAGTTACATGACCATCAAGCGGGGTTTGCGCACCCACTATTGTTTTTTCAATCTTGGCGGTCGCGCCCACGAGCTGGGCGTTAAAGAGGTTGCCTGGTATTTGTGGGATAAATACGGCTCTTCTCATCGGGTGAAATTTATTACCGTGCCCTTCGAAGATGTGGTGGCGGAAATTCTCACCAAGGTCGATAACTCGCACATGGGCGTGGTGCTGAAACGCATGATGCTGCGGGCGGCCACCGAGGTGGCGCAAAACTGGAAGGTCGAGGCCCTGGTGACCGGTGAGGCCGTGGCTCAGGTGTCGAGCCAAACCCTGACAAACTTATCGGTGATCGACAGCGTCACCGATATGCTGACCCTGCGGCCACTGGTGACCATGGATAAAAATGCGATTATTGATATCTCTCGGGCTATTGGTACGGAAGCATTCGCCGCCAATATGCCGGAGTATTGCGGGGTTATTTCGGTCAAGCCGACCACGAAGGCCAAGCCGGAGCGGGTTGAGCACGAGGAGTCTAAATTTGATTTTGCCGTGCTCGATGCGGCGATTGCCGAGCGGCGTGAAGAAAATATCGACGAAATGATGGACGACTGGATCGATCTGCCCAACGT
>QNFO01000106.1 GCA_003646355.1 Gammaproteobacteria bacterium | reverse complement strand
CCCTTGGTCGCCGTTAATAAGTAGTCGGAAAAACCCTCTCCTTAAGCCCAGGTTCGCCCTTGCCCGGAAGCTTCGTCCTTAAACTCACCTTCGAGACCGGCACCAATTCCGGCCTTGCCGCGCAGCACATGCTTGAGCCGAGGCAAAGAGTATTTAATGCTGTCGAAGTACTTAGCATCCGCGCGAAACTTGATCTCAGTGCCGGTGTTGCGCTTGCCACAAGTGTCGATGACTTCAAGCTCAGATGCTTTATCGCCATTGGCAAAGCTCATGCGATGAATCTTGGCATCGCGGCGAATCGTCACCTGTAATTCCAGTGACAATGCGTTCACCACCGATACACCCACCCCGTGGAGACCACCGGAGAACTCGTAACTGTCACCGGAAAATTTACCACCGGCGTGAAGAGTAGAGAGAATTACCTCGACCCCCGGCAAACCCTGCTCGGGGTGAATATCAACCGGCATGCCCCGCCCGTCATCACCCACGGTAATGGCGCCGTCTTTGTGCAAAATGACGTAAATTTTACGGGCAAAGCAAGCTAGCGCTTCATCAACACTGTTGTCGATCACCTCCTGAGCGAGGTGGTTAGGCCGCGTGGTGTCGGTGTACATGCCCGGGCGCTTGCGTACGGGGTCGAGGCCGGTTAAGACCTCAATGGAATCTGCGTTGTAGTCACTCATCTTTGGATTACGGGCCTTATAGCTACTTGGAGCATGTTGAGTTCATTCTGATCAATGGGTAAGAAATTCGATAATAGCAGGCAGGTGGTCAGCAAAACCGACAAAACCGTGGTCACCTCCGGGTTCAACGACGAGCTGGCAGTCGGCATATTTTTCTTCTGCCAGGCGATAATCGAGCACCTCGTCGCCGGTTTGCAGGAGCACTAAAAAATCGGCGGGCTGAGCTATTGGGTCAACATCAAAACCTTGCAGCTGGTCGAGATGCGCCTGTTCTATACGATGCACCTCGCCAGTGTGGTAGTTCGCCTGGTCGCCCAATAAATAGTCACGACCCAGCCAAGGACGTACGGCCGGGTTAATCAATACGGCTCGCGATTGATACTTGGCCGCAAGATAGATCGCGTAAAAACCGCCCATGGAGCTGCCGGCAAAATAGAGGGTGCCGGATAAGTCGGTAATAAGGGCTTCCAGCTGCGCCATAGCCACATCGGGAAAAGGGCTCAAAAAAGGGCAAACAAATGCGATATCCGGACGGTTTTTAGCCAGCCAGTCGCAGGTCTGTCTCGCCTTGTCGGAGTCTGGGGAGCTATTGAAACCATGAATGTAGACAAGTGAGGCCACAATTTAACTTCGCCTGTAGGAAAGGCGTGATTATAGCTATTGCGTGACAACAATTAATAGAGACCCTGGCGCGTTAAGTCAGCCAGCGTGATGGCAAAACCTATTTTTTATAAACAAACGTCAGGCTATTAATAACCAGCAAGGCCATGATCGACTTTATGCTCGATATCAGACAGCTGACGCACCCCTGTAACAAGCTGGCCATCGGGATGCAGGTCAATCCAGCGATAACCCGGCATGCCGTCGCTCATCGCAAAGCCATCACTTTGGGCGGCAAACTGAAAACAGGTTGATGGCGTCGTGTAAACATCACACCCCGCCCATTTGGCGGAAAATTCCTGGTGCACATGACCGGTAAACAGTGCTTTCACATTACCCGCCGCTCGAACAATTCCCTCGAATTCATCGGCGTTAGAAACCCGCTGTTTATCAAGCCAATCACAGCCCACTGGCATTGGCGGATGGTGCATGAAAATCACAAAAGGTGACTCTGGCTCGGCGCGCAGGCTTTGCTCCAGAAACATCAACTCATCATCAACCAGTCTGCCGCCAACTTGCCCGGGAATCGCCGTATTTAAAGACAACACCCGCCAGGCACCCAATTCCAGCAGGGGCCAATAAGGGGACGAAATAAAGCCGCTCTGCATCACCGCAAAGTCATCGTGATTACCTGGCAACCAGGCATAGGGGATTTCAAAAAACTGAGCTTGCTCAGAAAACAAGCTATAAGCGCTGTGCTTACCTTCAGCGGCCACGTCACCCGACACCATCATCATATCGGCATAATCACGGCGGGCAGCGATATCGGCAAGAACCTTACTGAAACTGTCGTAGGTACAAATACCCGCTAAACGATGGTTGCGTGTTTCGCCGATATGCAGGTCGGAAATCTGTACCAGGTGTCGTACGCCCCGAGCGATCATCGAGCCATCCTCTCTTGATAGAGAGTTTGATAGGGTGCTTGATAACGAGCCTGATCAAGGCGAAGCGGGGCTAACTGGGCTTGATAGTATTGAGTCGAAGCAAGTCGGTTTGATGCCAGCTCTGTTAAAAAATCACTCGCAGGTCGTATCAAGCGCTGGTACTGGCTCACCCACGGCATAGCCATGTTGGCGACACAGCACCAACCATTCTTCGAGAAAATTATTCCACTGACGCTTTTCATCAGGTTGAAACATGTGTTGATTAGGGTAAACATTTTTAGGTCGTACACCACGATTACTGCCATAGGTAATGACTTCAGCTATTTGAGCATCATGATACAAGCGCACCGTTAGTGTTGGTGGTTCAAACCAGTGAACTGTGACTGATTTATCAGTCCTTTCCGACCGAGTGTCGAGTGCTTCGATAGCTCCAGTTTTCCTCTGTTCAATAGACAACAAAGTGGTATAAGACGTTCGCTCCAGCACTGTCAATATAACCTCAACGTCAACACCCTGCGACAAGCCTATGCGCCGTTCTTCCTTCTTTTGCAGGTCGGGGAACAACGCTAACAGGCGAAAATAGTTAGCTTCGCAACAGGCCATAAAAGCTTTTAAATCAACTCGGTAGCGCAAATTTCGCCTCTTTAATATTCAACATTGTTTAGTGCAACAATAGACCTGAGCATACATCCACCCCGCCTCAGTTTAGCTCGGCAAGCAAGTGATCACGGTTTAATTGCAGCCACTGTAGACAAATAATACTCGCTGCATTATTACATTGTCCCGCAGCCAAAGCGTCAAATGCCTCACGCTCACTCATCACATGCAACAGAATATCTTCATTCTCGCTGGCCAGACCGAAGTTGCCGCCTTTGTCACGTAAATCAGCCAGGCCACAGAACAGCTCAAGACGCTCATTGGTGCCTCCTGGGCTGACCAGATATTCACAGATGGGCAGCAGTTTGACACGGTCAATACCCGCCTCTTCAATCAGCTCCCGAGTAGCGACATCCTCGGAGGTTTCACCCGCCTCAACAATACCGGCAACCACCTCGAGTTGCCACGGGCCTTCGGGTAAACCCATCGCCCCAACGCGAAACTGCTCAACCATAGCAACCAGCTCCCGCTCGGGATCGTAAAGTAATACACCTACCGCCCGACCGCGGACAAACAGCTCACGGGTAAACTCCCGGCTCCAGCCACCTTCAAACAAGCGATGACGCAAGTGCAGTTTCTCCATTGAAAAGAAGCCCTTATACACGACTTCACGAGAAATCAGCTCGACATCCCCCTCGTCCAAAGATTTAATTTTTTTCATCCACTTTCACTCCTTCCCAATCAGATCATTCAACCAACATCATTAGCGAACAAGTTGTATCTAAAAACTTGCATAAAGGGTACGCGGCCGTTTCTATCTGCTAGACTGGTTAGCTATCAATTACTCATTCAATCACGTTCATAGGACAAGTTCATGTCAAAGCTGATCTCAAAAACACTGGGCGGCCTGCTGTTAACGGCAACCTGTGCTGCACCTCTACAGGCAGAAACGCTTGCAGAAATCTATCAACTGGCACTGAACAACGACGCGCAATTACGCGCTGCCCACGCCGCTTTTAATGCCGGCAAGCAGTCCATTCCTCGTGCTCGCGCTGGCTTACTGCCGACGATTAATGGCAGCATTGAAATGACCGATGGTGATGGTGATTCCAGTTCGTTTCGCACACTCAACTTCCCAGGTGCAACTTTTGACGCTGGCGCATCGGGTGACAGAGATAATGAAACCGAGTTCTACTCACTCTCTCTAACTCAGCCACTGTTCGACATGCCCGCCTGGTTCACCTTTAAACAGGGCTTTGACCTCGACCAACGAGCCAACGCCGACCTTGCAGCAGAGCAACAAGCATTGATTGTACGCGTTGCCGTTGCCTACACTGAGGTCCTGCGCACCAGTGAGAACTTAATCACCGCCAAGGCCGAACAGCGCGCCATTGGCCGTCAGCTCGAACAAACTAAAGAGCGTTTTGAAGTTGGTCTGCTGCCTATCACCGATGTACATGAAGCCCAGGCTGCTTACGATGCCGCTCGCGTTAACACCCTCGAAGCAGAAGGTGCATTAGATATCGCCTTTGAGGCACTGGAAGTGATGACGGGGCAGCCACACACGGAACTGGCCGGACTCGCCGCTGAGTTCCCCATCCAGCCAACTGACCCTGTTGACCGAGAGGCCTGGGTAAAATTTGCCCAGGACAACAACTTCACCCTGGCCGCCGCACGCTTAACAGTGCAGGCCGCTGAGAAAAATGCCAAGGCCAAACGCGCCGAACACTTGCCACGTGTGTCGGCCAAGTTGAGCTACTCTAATTTCCACGATGACGGCAGCTTTAAGCTCGATGGTGGAGGCAACCAGCCCTTTTCCACGGACGACGAACCCCTGGTTTTTTCGGTGCGGATGGATGCCCCTATCTACTCCGGCGGTTTTGTCAGCGCCGAGCGTAAAATTGCTCAACAGGAGTTTATCCAGGCTCAGGAAAAACTCCTGTACACCCAGCGCAGCACAACGCAACAGGCGCGCTCGCAGCACCTGAAAGTACACACCAACAGTGCCCGCGTTGAAGCCCGTAGCTTGGGTATTATCTCAGCGCAAAGTGCTTTAGAAGCCACTCAGGCCGGTTACGATGTCGGCACACGTAATATCGTTGACCTGCTGATCTCGCAGCGTGTTCTGTATCGCTCTCAGCGCGACTACGCCAATGCGCGCTACGACTATATTTTGAGTATGCTCAACCTGAAAGAAGTCGCCGGCCTGCTAAGCCCAGACGATATCAACAAGCTCAATGCCTGGATGAAGCCTGAGTTGGTGGTTGGTAAATCTGACTCTCGAACAAAGCTGTAAGCCTGTCCAGCGCTCCGCGGTTGGCTTCGGTCACCGCGAGAGCTGCAGCGGACATCTGCTGATACTGTTCAGGATCAGCCAATAGTTTTACCACCACTGCGGCCAGCTCACCGGCATCGGCACAGACCGCTAGACCTCCGGCCTCATCCAGTAAACGACTGACCTCAGTAAAATTAAACAGGTGCGGCCCACTTAAAACGGGCACCCCCCAGGCAGCGGGCTCGATCAAATTGTGCCCGCCGACATCGACCAAACTACCGCCGACAAAAGTGATGTCGCTAGCCCCACAAAAGCTTAATAACTCGCCCATGGTGTCGCCCAATACGATCTG
>QNFO01000105.1 GCA_003646355.1 Gammaproteobacteria bacterium | reverse complement strand
CGACAAAGTCGCCCCCCTGTGGAGACAGGTGGCGGAAGTGCTGCCGCGTATTCATCAGGTCGACTGGCAGCTGAAGCTACCGAACTGGGAGAAGCCCCGCGAGCTGGTTGAGGAAATATCCCGCTGGGAGCCTATTTACAACAAAGCGCTGGAACCATCCTGGGCAGAGGCAGCCGATAAACTGCGCCTGAAATTATTGGCGACCATGCCCAGCACAACCCCGCGCGGCATCGTCCACGGCGACTACCAGCCCGGCAATGCTCTGTTTCACGAGGGCAAGCTGACCGGTATTATCGACTGGGAGCTGGTGCGTATTGGCTCTGTATTGCTCGACATCGGTTGGGTAATGTTTTGCGCCGACAAGAACTTCTGGACCGACAACATCAAACCCTGTGTGCCGATTTTACCTGCCGAGCTGGCCGATATTTACCAGCAGGGCATGGGGCAATCGCTACCCGATTTACAGTGGTTTCAGGCCCTGGCCGCTTACCAACTGGGTGCCATTGCCTGCTTGAATGTGCGTTTGCATCGTAAAAAACAGCGTGTTGACCCGATGTGGGAAGAGTTCGCCCAGACAGTGCCACGGTTTTATTCTGAGGCAATGAAGCTGCTTTAGTAAATTGAAGGTAGTGGGAATGGATTCCTTTCCCTTGTTTAGTTAATAGGTCGCTAGTGTTTGGCACTAAAAACAAATAATAAATTAGAGGTAATAACACATGATAGATTTTGAACTACCACTGGAACTGGTGGCATTAAAAGAACGCACCGATGAGTTTATTCGCCATGTGGTGATGCCCTACGAAAAAGATGCGCGTCAGGAATACCACGGCCCCACCGATGAGCTGCGTGTCGAGCTGGTCGCCAAGGCTCGTGAAGCCGGTTTGCTCTCGCCCCATGCGCCGAAAGAATATGGCGGATTGGGTCTCGATCACCGCTCAATGGCGGTGGTGTTTGAGTCTGCCGGGTATTCCACTCTCGGGCCATTGGCGCTGAATATTCAAGCGCCCGATGAAGGCAATACCAACCTATTGCATCAAGTGGCAACGCCGGAGCAAAAAGACCGCTGGCTAGCCCCCATGGTGCGCGGTGAAATGCGTTCGGTATTTTCCATGACCGAGCCCGACAACGGCGCTGGCTCCGACCCTTCATTAATGAAGACCACCGCAACCCCCGATGGTGACGACTACATTATTCACGGTCGCAAGTGGTTTATCACCGGCATGCCCGGTGCCGGTTACCACATTATTATGGCCAAGACTCTCGACCACGAGGGCAACGACATCGGCGCCACCATGTTTATGTGCGATGCCGATACACCGGGCATTGAACAGGTGCGCATGCTCGACACCCTCGACAGCAACTCACCCGGTGGTCACTGTGAGGTTGATTACAACCAGGTGCGCATTCCCGCCAGCCAAATTCTCGGCGAGCTGGGTAAGGGCTTTCGCTACGCACAAGTACGACTCGGGCCGGCACGTTTAACCCACTGTATGCGTTGGCTGGGTGCCGCGCAGCGCTGTCACGATATCGCCACCGACTACGCCCGCACGCGCATGGCTTTCGGCAAGCCGATTATCGAGCACGAGGGCATTGGTTTTCAGCTGGCCGACAATAAGATTGACCTGCACACCAGTCGCCTGGTCACCTGGCACGGCTGCTGGATGCTCGACAAGGGTGAAAGGGCGCAGGCCGAAACCAGCCTCGCCAAAGTGCATTGTTCAGAGGCCTTGGGGCGGGTGGTCGACCGATCAATGCAAGTACTCGGCGCCAAGGGCATTTGCACCGATACGGTGATTGAACGTATTTATCGGGATATCCGCGCCTTCCGCATTTATGACGGCCCCTCCGAAGTACATCGCTGGGTGCTGTCTAAGTCATAAATTAAAAGGGACAGGCTAAATGGATATTGATGCGCAGGTCTTCGCCGAGGAGTGGGTAGCGGCATGGAATGCTCACGACCTGGAGCGCATTCTCGGCCATTACAGTGATGACTTTGAAATCATCACACCGATGATCAAAATGTCACTGGGTGTCGATACGGGTTCATTAGTCGGCAAGGCCGCGATTGCTGATTACTGGCGAGCGGCACTAGAAAAAATACCGGATCTACACTTTGAATTGCTCGATGTTTGCGCAGGTGTTAATTCCATTGCCGTTTATTACAAGTCGGTGATGGATAAGCTGGCTATAGAGGTAATGGAGTTTGATGCAGAGGG
This sequence comes from Gammaproteobacteria bacterium, assembly GCA_003646355.1. The sequence continues at coordinate 3,254 of QNFO01000105.1, read as the reverse complement.
TAAGGTCGAGCGGGTTGTTGTGCACTATCGCTAAAAGTGTACTAGCGTCAGATGTTTGATTTTGGTAGTTAAAGCCTTCTTATAGCTCACGTGGGGGGTGTGGCATGGGAAGACTTGACCCTCATTCTTTCCCGCAAAAAGGAAAAATCAAGCTGGCTCTTGATCATTCGACTAAAAAGCAGGAACATTTTCTGCTTGCACATTCCCATCAATTTTTTGTGTGGATGCCTTTTTATGATAGCTTTGCCACAACTGTTGATTCCGTTCAAACTTACGCGTTATATCATGCTGATTAACCGATAAACCAGCCGTAAATGTCATCTCTTCTACAAAGGCATTATCTCGAACTGTCAGCTGTACACTAAGCTTTCCGGCAGAGCCCTCATCCAGCCAAACATATTGATGTGAAGAATAGGTGTTGTTACTACTTGGGCGACCCTTTGGTGATTTAGTCGGTTTACCGTACTTGTTTTCCAAAGAGGCCTTAACCGCTTTCAATGGCGCCGCTTTCTCACCTTTCAACCTTAACGTTCTGTGAATGCCAATCACCGTATTGTTAAACGGAGGTTTGGCAAACCAGACCTTGAACTGATCCAGAGAGTTCGCCCTGTTCCCTCCATTCGATAACGTGTGTACATAAGTCAACGATTCAGGAATATTCAGGCTCGCCATCTCCTTTTTCATCACCAAGTCTGTATTGTGTAATTTAATCGCTGCAATAACTGACTCAGGGGAATCACCGAACTTCACTCCGACAAGATCAAAAGGTGGCAACGGCGTAGAGTTTAATGAACTGCGCTCTGAGATATCTTTCAAGCTAAAAGTTGCTACATGCTTAAACTCTTGATTTTCTAGAGTGTCGTTACCGCCTACCTGGCTAGCTGCAGCAGCTTGTTTCCACGCTGCTAAAGGATCTAATTGAGACTTTTGTTTTTGTACGTCCGCTGGAGACTTTAAACTCCTCACCCCGTAAAAAATCAGTTCAAGTGGCTCAACTTCAGCGATAAACTGCCCGCTAATCCATGAGGGAGAATTCAGCTCGGAGGTATGTTTTAGGCTCTTTATTTTATAATTCCAGAACCCAATGATAGTTTCATGCCCATTACGACCACCTTCCTTGTACCATTTGTTCAGCCTTTCGCCTTCATTGGGGCTCATTTTTAGCCCTTTAATTTCTTTTAACCCCTCAAACAACCTGACAAAGGGAGCATCATAAATAGTGGCTACCTCCAATATTCGAATATCGTATGTTTGGGCGTCAAAATCATACTGAGATAAACCAGTATTAATTTTTTTCCGATACATTAGCGGTGCATCCACAGCCGCACTCAATACCAGACTTTTGTATTCAGCATGACGCTGGTTATGCGTAAACTCATTGTTAATAAATTCCTGCACACTCTTGAAACTCAGCCCGTACCGTTCCGGCTTATCCAGCAAGATCACATCGAGCAGGGTGGAATTCTTGCGCGAACCAAATGGCTTGTCCAATAAATCAGGGCGCAATCTAACAAGGGTTGAATATAAATCGGTTAATGTCTCCTCTGCTCCCGCAGGGTTTTGAGGTAACCCCTGTTTTTTATCGAGATTATTGTCACTCTGAGATGAAGTAACTGAGGGGGTGCTCATAGTGGCAGTAGCGACAGATTTTGGTTTTGAAGAGGCTGTTGATTTCTTAACAACCGGCTCCGTACTTGCAGGTTCGGATACAACGTGCTTTTGTTTTGGCGTTTGAGCGACATTGTCATGGCTCGTGTTTGCAAGCGCCCTAGTGACCGCTGGAGAAACCCCCTCCATCCGTGACAGTAAAAGCTTGGTTGGTGTGCCATTGACTACCAGATTTTGATCCGTCTGAAAACGCTCTATAGCACGTCTGGTACCTTTTCCATAAAGACCGTCAACCATACCGATATCATAGCCAAGACGATTTAGCTGCTGTTGAACATCAGCAACCATCTGATGTTCATATTTTGGTTTTGGTTTTGGTTTGAGTGGTGCTTGTGGCGGATTTGAAGGCTTACTTTCGGCAAGTTCATCAATCGTTTTATCAACAGCTTGCTTAGCTATATTTTTAGTTTTATTTGCTATGTCATCAAAAAAACCCGCATGGGTCTGGGTACAGGCAAATATTAAAAGGAGTGTCGCCAGAGAGGTCTGGCGGATATTAATCTTTACGGACATATTATTGCCTCTCAGTTAAGAAAATCCATTCTTGGGCATTCAGTTCGTCAATGTAGGTTAGTGGCGAGAGGCTCGCAAGTCCTAAATGTAGATTCAATTGTATTCACACCGAGGTGTTTTTATCCCAGGCTAGCCCCCCGACCAATAAACGGCTATTTCTTGGTCAGACGGTCTACATAAAAATACATTCAGGGGTTGCGAAACGCCCGTTACTGGCCATCATGTATTAAAGGGGACGCAATACCCTTTAATCATGCTTAGTTAAGCAGGACCCTACAGGGACGCCTTCTTCAATTATCGTGAAAGCAGATGGCCTCATTCGTTGTAGCTAGTGACGTACTTGCCCTTGAGGTTTTGATAGTTGGCTATTCAGCCCGGTTTCAGCTGAATTGTCGAATAAGTCGAGACTAGAAATACCATACCTGATCCATTACTATCACTGTTCAAATAAACAGTAATGGTGTTGCGTGAAGCTTTATATTGCTGAAAAACCCAGCCTTGGTCGGGCGATTGCGGATGTGCTTCCCAAACCTCATCGTCGCGGTGACGGCTGCATCTGGGTGGGTGATGGCGACTGTGTAAGTTGGTGCATTGGTCATTTACTGGAGCAGGTTGAGCCCGATGTTTATAAGCCCCAATATAAAAAATGGGACGCGCAGGATTTACCGATAATCCCTGAGCAATGGCAGTTGGCACCGAAGGCTTCGACCCGTAAGCAGTTGGCGGTATTGCGCAAGTTGCTGAAGCAGGCGCAGTCCATCGTGCATGCGGGTGATCCGGACCGTGAAGGCCAGCTATTGGTCGATGAGGTGATTAATTACCTCAAGGTCAGTAAGACCAAAAAGGCGACCGTACAGCGCTTGTTAATTAATGATTTGAACCCGGCTGCGGTGCGTAAAGCGCGGGATAACTTGCGTGATAACCGCGAATTTATTCCCCTGTCGACCTCGGCTCTGGCGCGTTCCCGCGCTGATTGGCTGTACGGTATTAATATGACCCGCGCATCCACCTTGAAGGGGCGCAAAGTGGGCTACGACGGCGTGTTATCTGTCGGACGGGTACAAACCCCTTTG
>QNFO01000104.1 GCA_003646355.1 Gammaproteobacteria bacterium | reverse complement strand
GAGTTGCTTTTCTCAAGCCCCTTTGATGATGGGGGTTTGGGGCGACAGTTTATAATTACACCAAGTAAATCAAAATAGACCTGCCTTGATTTAATTCCCTTCGCGATTAACGTCATCATTTCGTGTGTCATAACTAATGCTTGAATTGATAAGTATTTTGTCTAAACCTTTACCACTCCCTTTTCGGCACCCCTTAATTTACTCAACTACAATCAAATAGATATTAATGATTTTGAGTGGTTAAAATTATAAAAGGGGATAGCTAATGGATCGATATTTTTTTATAAGTGGTGATCTTGACGATATGGACAGCGTTGAAAAGGAACTTGAAAATGCCGGGGTGACCACTGCGCAGATACATGTTTTAAGCAAGGATGATGAGGGTGTCGCGTGTCGCGACTTACATGAAGTGAATGCCTTTATGAAAACAGATGTTGTTCGCTCAGGTCTGAGAGGCGCAATTCTTGGTGTAGTTGCGGCAATTTCGGTGCTGCTTTTCGCACATTATTCCTCGGCAACTGAAAATATTGGTTGGCTACCCTTTGTCTTCTTATCTATTGTGCTTCTGGGTTTCTGTACCTGGGAGGGCGGGTTCTTTGGTTTTCAGGTGCCAAATGCTCAGTTCAAGCAGTTTGAGGAGGTGCTTGCTCAGGGCTGGCATGTGTTTTTTGTCGATGTTAACGAGCGCCAGTTGCCGGTGTTGCAGGGTGTGACGGATCGACATCGAGGTTTAAAGCCTGCAGGCATCGGTAGTTCATCGCCTCACTGGGTGATTGGTTGGCAGAATAATTTCCAGAAATTTGTGCATTGGGCGCCTTGAAGCAATAAAACAACAAAACCTACGACCAGTGAGAGGGGTGTCTTTTAAGACACCCCTTTTTAGTATCTAAAAGATCGAGGCTATGATTAAGCCTGTTACCAGTTTTCCTTTGAGCTTTCCTGCTCTTTGCATTTTTGAGCGTAACCGTTTTTATCAAGCCCTTAGTACGTTCTAATATTTTGCATGTAACTAAAATAATGGCTACATGTTTTCATCTGAATTCGGGCGTTACAGCGGGCAAGCCTCGTTAATTCAGCCAGAACATCTTCATAGTTCACAACCTTCTATTAGTATTATCGAACGTCAACAATTTTTCCTTTACAGTATCTAATCGTGTGTTTTTACACGGAATTTGATGATATTTTTTAGGCGGCTAAGAATTTATTCTGTCGCCAAACAACGAGAAGAGGAGTTGCGTGTTATGAGTATGGATGATTCTAAATCTGTAACAACATCAGAAAGTGCTGAGGTCGGTGACTATGATTTCGGAATAGGGGCTGTGTTGAATGAGTCCTGGGAAAGAACAAAGGGTTTGAAGGGCTCTTTTTGGGCTGCTGGGGCGATCCTTTTTGTGATAGTGCTCGTCCTTGGTGCCGTTATTGGGGGCGGTAGTGCTTTACTTATTGGTAATGGGGATGCGACTGCAGGAGTACTCACATCACTCATAATACAGTTGGTGATTATGGCGGTAATGTATCCGTTTATGGCTGGGATTTTGATGCTGGGTATAGAGCGCTCGGTGGATTTACCCCTTTCCTACAAAAGCGTTTTCGGCTATTTCGCTTATACTTTACCGTTGTTAGGTGTCGCAGTTTTGACGTCGGTTTTAGTCACTATTGGCTTTATACTGCTTATTATCCCCGGTATTTATTTGTCATTGGCCTATATGTTTGCTGTGCCATTAGTCGTGGAGAAAAACCTCGGTATTTGGGATGCGATGGAGACTTCTCGCAAAGCGGTGACTAGCCACTGGTTTAAATTATTTTTCCTGTTCTTGATCATGGGTATTACTCTGATGATCAGTGCCATTCCCTTAGGGATTGGCCTTATCTGGACCTATCCAATGATGGTAGCCATGATGGGGGTACTCTATCGCGACATTTTCGGTGTTGAAGTAGTTGAATCAGCGATTCAGGAATAGCATTCGATGGCCTTAGCCGCTGGTGGGAATTCCATTAGCGGTTTTTTTACATGTCAATTTATGTCCTCAGGTTTCGTCAATATTTTCACAAGCTTGTAGGCTGCTCGAAGTGCGTGTAGTAGTGGCTGCACTCCCGATGACAATGTATCCACACCGTGTTAAATTGCCGCTCGGCCTTCAGGGTCGAATTTCATGTATTAAGTAGACTTAAAATCAGTATTGAGGAGTGAGTTATGGGACGCGTTCAAGACAAAGTTTGCCTGGTAACAGGTGGGGCATCAGGAATCGGCCGTGAGACGGTATTATTATTAGCCGAGCACGGGGCTCGCATTGTATTGACGGACCTTAATGAAGAGGCCGGGCAATCAGTTGTTGGTGAAATTAAAGCTATTGGCGGTGAGGCTATATTTGTAAAGCACGATGTGGCGTCTGAAGAAAGCTGGAAAAGTGTTGTAAAGACTGCGGTAGACACTTTCGGCAAAGTTGATGTCTTGGTTAATAATGCGGGCGTATTTGTTGTCAAACCCATCCAGGAAACGACTGGGGAAGACTGGGATTTTGTTAATAATGTTAACACCAAGGGTCTCTTCTTTGGTGTTAAACAAGTTCTACCAGCAATGCAAAAATCCGAAGGTGGGTCGATTATCAATATTTCATCCATCTACGGCATTGTTGGCGCCTCAAGTGCCTCTGCTTATCAAGCATCAAAAGCTGCGGTGCGCGTATTTACCAAGTCTGCTGCGGTTGAATACAATGAGTACAATATTCGTGTGAACTCAGTACACCCTGGTGTTATCGCAACGCCGATGACGGCCGATATAATGGCCGATGAAGCCGCAGGTGAGGCCTTATTAGGTGGTGCTATTCTTCGTAGACCGGCTCACCCGAAAGAAATCGCCTGGGGCATTTTGTTCCTTGCGACTGATGAATCATCGTTTATGACGGGTTCAGAGTTGGTTATTGACGGTGGTTATACAGCGACTTAATAGCTGTTCATGAATTCAGATAAACACTGATCCGATAGTGTCCTTAATCTATAAGCTCACTATCGGTTACTCCCTGGTTTGATTAATTTACAATAGCTAGATTTGCCCCATTCCCTTTGAACTCTACTCTTAATTCTGTTTCTTGTTGTAAATAAAGCGCGAAATGATACCTTTCACTTATTGTTGATGATGGCGTGATTGAAATGACGGCTAAGAACAAACAGCTTTTTTCACTGTTCAGCATAAAAACACTTTTCGCGTTTCTTCTTTATCTAAAAGATCGATACAATCGTGACGGTTGCCAGGAAAGTGCTGCAGCATTGACCTATATGACGCTCTTTGCTGTTGTCCCCCTTATGACGATGATGTACAGCATGTTTGCCATTGTTCCTGCATTTCAGGGCCTTGGTGATCAGGTAGAGCAATTGATCTTTGAGAACCTGGTGCCAGCCAGTGGTATAGAGGTGCAGGCATATTTACGCGAATTCTCCACGCAGGCGCGTCAGCTGAGTGCGGTGGGTGGCTTTATTCTTATTATTACTTCTTACCTCATGTTGTCGAATATTGAGAAAACCTTTAATCGTATTTGGCAAACAGCTGGTGGGCGGCGTGGCTCTAGTAGCTTTTTACTCTATTGGGGGGTCCTGAGTTTCGGCCCTCTACTGATTGGCATCGGTTTGCTGATGCACACTTACTTACTATCGTTCCAGCTACTGGTTGATGAATTTGATAAATTCCAACTGAGCGCAGCTCTACTTCAGTACCTGCCCTGGTTAATGACCTGGGCAGGTTTTACGCTGTTATTCGTTGCTATGCCGAACTGTCGTGTGGTTTTTCGTTACGCGCTATGGGGCGGTCTATTAACGACACTGCTTTTTCAAGTCGCTAAAGGGCTTTTTGCCCTGTTTGTGGTGAATTCAAACTACCACACGATTTATGGTGCTTTTGCGATGGTGCCAATGTTTTTACTCTGGGTTTATTTGTGCTGGGTCATCGTATTGGGTGGCGCAGAGTTGATTCGGGCGCTCGAGACTTTTAGCGAGACCTATCGGCCCTGTTATTTTCCTGATTTGATTGCCGTGCTGGTTATTTGTGCGCAGTGTTTAGATTTTCAGCGTCGCGGCGAAGCCATTGCAGATAGCGATATGCTTAAGGCCGGTCTTGATGGACAGCAGTGGTCTCGTTTACGTTTGCTGTTGTTGGACAAAAAAGTCCTGGTGTCCACAGCTAACAACCGCTATGTATTGATGCGGGATCCATCGAAACTTACCTTGTGGGATCTTAATAGTCTGATCGGTGATGGCATTTTTAATAGACCTTCAGAGCGGGGTAGCGAGGTCCTAGCGCAATACCCCTGGTCTGATCGTTTGGTGACGACTATTGATACTGTCGGTGATCAGGCCAGCGAGCAGTTTTCTCTTTCATTGCAGGATTTATTTGATGCACATGCCCCAAAACTCGCCAGTCCAGATGTTGCGTCATAAAACCAAGGTGCTGGTTTTACTACTAGGCTTTAGCTTTCTCGCTGGTTGTGGGGAGCTTATTGAGCCTCGCTACAATCTACTAGGAGGCGGTTCTTTAAGTTTGAAAGAGCTGGAAGGTAAAGTGGTACTCATTAATTATTGGGCGGAGTGGTGCCGTCCTTGTCGGATCGAAATTCCTGAATTGAACCAGTTTGCGCAGGATCATCTTACTAGTGTTCGGGTTTTGTCAGTCAACTTTGACGGCGTTGACGGTGAGCAATTGATAGAACAGGTAGCGGCTTTAGGTATAGAATTCGGTACGCTCTTACAAGATCCCCGTGATGCTCTTGCTGTACCTGCCAGCGGAGGCCTACCAGAAACCATTGTTTTGAACCGTAAGGGCGAGGTGCAAGAGGTTTTATTGGGGCCGCAAACACAACAAAGTTTACAGGCAGTGTTGCTATCTATCCCCCTCTGAATTTAGATAATAACTGTCATCGCATTGATGAAAAATTTACACGTTTACAGATTAAATCCACACTACACTTCAATGGCTTGCAGCAGTAATAGACAAGCCCTTATGCAATAGGCCGTAATCGTAATGACACCAACAACTGTAAAATTTCACAAGGGGGCGGGTAGCCTTGAGCTGGCTTATAGTGATGAGAGCCGCTTTACTTTGAGTGGGGAATTCCTACGTGTACATTCACCAAGTGCGGAAGTGCGAGGTCATGGCCCGGGTGAAGAGGTGCTTCAGCACGGTAAAAATAACGTTAAAATTTCATCCCTTGAAGCAGCAGGGCACTATGCGTTATTGATTCACTTTGATGATGGGCATAATACGGGGATCTACAGCTGGAGCTATTTAAAAGAGCTTTGCGACCAGCAGGAAGAGTATTGGGAAAAGTATTTAAGTATGCTCAATGATGCTGGCTTGAGCCGAGACCCTGAAGAGCAGGCGCTAAAGTTTTTTAATCCCTAGGCTGTTTTTCTTCAGGCGGATTTTGTACTGTCTTTAATCTTCTTCATTGAAGCCGTAATCCATTTCAGACCCAGGGGCCTGAATATAGTGCCCTTGTATATATTCAACACCACCCTGCCAAAGTGTAGG
>QNFO01000103.1 GCA_003646355.1 Gammaproteobacteria bacterium | reverse complement strand
TGGCCTATTACGGCGACTACCATGACGATCTGTCCTGGGCGACATTGGGACTCTTTGGCGGCAATGATGAGGAAGGCAAGCCCCTCGCCAGCAGCCTTATGCCCCAGGCCGATTTCCTCGCTCGCTACGAGCGCGCCAGTGGCAATAAAGTCAATATGGACACGCTAGCGTACTTCCACATTTTCTCGTACTACAAAATTGCCGTTATCGCCGCTGCAACCAGTGTTCGCGTCGCCTACAGTCGCCGCACCCATCTCGATGCAATGATGAACTTTGCCAGCGGCCTCGGTTCAGTGGCCATATCAGAACTCAACCGTCTACTGGATAAAGCCACAGCCTAGGATTTACCCTGCTAGGGTTGTGCCACCGCCCCGCCACCGGGCCAGCGCGTATCGTTGGCTCCGTAGGTATATTCGCCATCACTACTAATGGTTTGCGTACGGCCAATCACCCGCGATGAGGGCACAATCTTGTGCCCTTTAGTACTGAGTAAACGCTGGGTATCAATATTCAGGCCCGGCTCTACAAATACCTTGTCGGGCTGCCATTGGTGATGAATGCGCGGTGCCGCCGCTGCTTCGGCGATATTCATTTCGAAATCAACAAGGTTCAACACCGTCTGCAACACGGTATTAATAATCGTACTGCCCCCCGGGCTGCCGGTGGTAAATGCCGGCTGACCCTGTTTAAAAACAATGGTCGGCGTCATCGACGACAGCGGCCGCTTATTCGGCTCAATGGCATTGGCCGCACCGCCAATCAAACCGTAGGCATTGGGCACACCGGGCTTGGCAGAGAAATCATCCATTTCATTATTAAGTAGAAAACCCGCGCCTGCGACGGAGATGCCGCTGCCGTAGGAGAAGTTCAGGGTATAGGTATTACTGACGACATTGCCCGCATCATCCCAGACCGAAAAGTGCGTGGTTTGCGGGCTTTCATACGGCGTCTTTAAGCCCGGGGCAATATCACTAGAGGCGCTGGCTTTATTGAGGTCGATACCCTGTCGCAATGTTTGCGCATAGGCTTTGTCGATGAGCTGGGCCACCGGCACCGGGTGAAAATCCGGATCGCCCAGATATTCACTTCTATCGGCATAGGCCCGACGCATGGTTTCAATTAAACGGTGTAAATAATCGGCACTGTTGTGGCCGAGCTTGTCGAGCTCCCAGCCCTCGAGAATATTCAGCATCTGCACTAAATGCACGCCGCCCGACGAGGGCGGCGGCATGGCGGCGATGGTATAACCACGGTAGGTACCGGTAACGGGTTTGCGCTCGACCACCTTGTAATTGGCGAGGTCGACGAGGCTTATCAAGCCCCCATGCTTATCCATCTCGGCAACAATTTTGTCGGCCACGCTGCCCTTGTAAAAACCATCCCGGCCCTGGCTGGCAATTTTGCCCAGCGTTGCGGCCAAATCTTTCTGCTGCCAGCGATCACCGGGGCGCAGCAGGCTGCCATCTTTGCGAAAGAAATAGCCCTGGGAAGCCGGCCATTTTCGTAGTCGTTGCTCAGCATGCGCCAGAGAATAAGCCAGGTGCTGAGTAACCGTAATACCGTTTTCAGCCAGTTCAATGGCAGGTTTTAACACTGTCGCCAGTGGTAAATTACCGTAGTTTTCAAGGGCGTGAACCAGGCCAGCAACACTGCCCGGTACGCCAGCAGCTGCGTGGCTAAAGCGCGCTTTCGCTTCATCGACCTCACCCAATTCATCGAGAAATAAATTTTTATCAGCAGAGCGTGGGGCAATTTCTCGGTAATCAATGGCAATGGTGCGTTGCTGCTGCGCCAAATAAACCAGCATAAAACCACCACCGCCGATATTGCCCGCCTGGGGCAGAGTCACCGCCAGAGCAAAGCCGGTGGCCACCGCCGCATCAATGGCATTACCGCCTTGGGCCAGCATATCGGCACCGATCTGACTAGCCAGTAGTGATTGGGAAACCACCATGCCTTTGTCACTCACCACCGGGTGAAAGCGTGAGCCGTAATCAATAATCGCGGGCGCTTGTGAATAAGCCGCAACGCTTATCGACAAGAGTATGGGTATAAGTAGGAAACGGCAAAGCATTGTTGGCACAGGACACCTGAGAAAAATTAATTATTGGCCCTATTATCCAAGAAATTAACACGCAGCAACAGTAAACCCGACGAAAGTGAAGCCACTCGGGGTTTCGTGATAAGCAGCAAATCACTCAGCCTTCGAAACATGCTATAAAAAGCGTGTTCGATAAGTACTCTTTACTTACGAACAACTCAGCAAATAGTAGCGGCCAGGAGATTGACAGTGAGTGCTAGCGATGTAAGCGACATCGAGTTTTTCCCCATTGATGTTGAACAATGCGATTGGGCAAGGTCCCAGCAGGTGTTAATGGATATTCGTCGCCAGGTCTTTATTGACGAACAAGGGGTGCCTGAATCAGAAGAGTTTGGCGAAGAAGATAACAGGGCTACACACTGGATCGCCTACGGTGCCGATAATGTCCCCATGGGCACCGCCCGTTTACTCGGCGACAAGGTCGGCCGCATGGCAGTATTAAAAGCCCACAGAGAGCAGGGGGTCGGCTCTGCCCTTATGCGTCAGATTATTCGTTATGCGGCCACAATGAACACCGACAGCATTCAGCTGGATGCACAGATCCACGCTCTGCCCTTTTATGAGGGGATGAAATTCGAAGCTGACGGCCCCGTTTTTGACGATGTAGGTATTCCCCATCAACACATGACCCTCGACCTAAAGCATTTTTTAAACCCCCGAGTGGCACCCACTCCCGTCGATATCAGCGAAGAGGAACGCCGCCATATTAGTCTGGATGGCGTTGAAGGTTTCCAAAATCAAGCAAACATTCTCGCGCAGAGAGCGCATCGCCAGATTCGCATTTTCAGCCCGAGCCTGGACCCCAATATTTTCGACAATGATGAATTACGGACGAGCTTATTCAATTTCGCCAGCGAGCACCCTTATGCCGAAATCCATATTTTGATACAAAACCCTCAGCTGCTGGTACAAAACGGACATCGTTTACTGCATCTGTACCACCGGCTACCGAGCCGGGTGCAGATGCGCACCCTCAAACCTCATAGTAAAACCTCCCACACCGAATTTATGCTCACGGACCAGGCGGGTATTCTTTATAAGCAGTCGATGAATCGCTATACGGGTTACGCCGTGTATTGGTCGCCACTGGATGCCACCGAACTTGCCAATGATTTCGACACACTGTGGCATGCCAGCGAACCCGATCCTGAACTACGCAACCTACCGCTGTAAATAAGCCGCTAAATTTAGGCCGCGGCCGCCAAAAGAAAGGTAATAAAATCACAAAGCTACCGTTAATCGCTAAATAACAACCTCTTGCCGAGGATAAGCTACAATCGATCGGTGAAGGGGACAAAAAACTGTATGCGCTATTTTCAACAAACCATAAAAACACTACTTAGATTCCCCCTTCAAACCCTGCTCACAAGTCTCATCTTTTCACATTCCACCGCTCTAGGTAACGACGCAGCAATCTATTCTGAAAGCGACTTTTTAGAACCAATTCCCAGCGTCGAAGCCGCCACGCGCTATAGCATGCCCCTCTCTGAGGCGCCCTCATCTGTCACCTTAATCACCCGTGACATGATCGACGCCATGCCCATGGTCAACTTTGTCGACATACTTAAATTAGTCCCCGGGTTTCAGGTCTTCTACGCCAACGCCTCCATTCAAGGCGTGACCGTAAATGGACAAAGCGACCGCGTCCCAGGGCGCCTGGAGATTCGTGTCGATGGCAGGTCCGTTTACACCCCCATCAACTCATCGGTGTCCTGGGAATCGCTCGGCCTCGTCAGTAACGACATCGCCTATATCGAAGTGGTTCGAGGTTCCAATGTTGCCGCCTATGGAGCCAATGCTGTGCAGGGCGCCATCAACATTATTACGCGCAACCCTTTAACCGACAGCGGCACAGAAATAAGTTACACCACGGGGGACTGGAACACGCGCAATACCAGCGTGCGACACTCATTTAAAGCGGGCGCAGCGGCTTACACACTGCGGGCCAACTACCGTGAAAATCAGGGTTTCGACCATCTCGACGATCAAAGCTATGCCGACAGTGCCGCCCTACAGGGTGTTTACACGCCCTCTCTCTTTGATGAATTTCAGTGGGAGCTAGGCTATAGCGATGGTAATTTCGGCTTCGGTGATGGTGATAGGCCCGAAGATTTCACCGATGAGAACATCGATGCGCAATGGTTTTCTCTACGCTGGGCACACCAGTGGGGACGCCACACACTAAAAATCAATACCTCGGCCAACCTTGGTAAGTACGATCGCAGCAATCAGGTACTACTTACAGAAGAGCTCGACATTACCGTCCTTGAGCTCAACACTCTCTACCCCGGCCAGCCCAATAAATTGATCGAAATCGAAGACGGCGAACGGGAGTATGAGCAATACGACCTTGAATTCGAACACCTTACTGCCCTCGATAATGAAAGTAACTTTTTGTGGGGCGCCGGTATTCGTCACCAAAAATTAACAGCTCCGGCCGAGTTCAGTACAAATTCTGATTCTAGCGAAACGATTTACTTTCTCTTCAGTAATATCGACTGGTCTTTTAATCAACATTGGCGAGCTAACCTTGGCGTGATGGCCGAGGATCATGAAAACAATGACCCCGAGCTCTCACCCCGGCTGGCTATTAAGTATCACCTTAATCAGGATCACCACTTTCGTATCAGCGCCAGTCTCGCCTATCGCCAGCCCTCTCTCTATGAAAAGGAACGCGTTATTCAACGGGAGCTGGATTCTGGCGCCATTGCCGACTTACTTTTTATCACTGACCCGGATCTTGGTTCTGAGAAATTTCAAACCTATGAGTTTGGTTATCTTGGCTACTGGTTTGATAACAAACTGAGCCTTGATTATCGACTATTTAGGGAATATCTCGATGATGGTGTCACCTACATAAAGTATCCCAACAATGACATTAATGGCAAATTCCGCCAATTAGAAAATGCCGGAAGTGATCGAACCAGTGGCTACGAAACACAAATTCAATGGCGCCCAGATATTAGCTGGCTAGTCTCTGCTCAATATCGCAATACCCGAAAAGAAAATAATTTTCGTCCCTCAAACCATATCGCCAGTATGCTCGTGAGCAAACAGCTAGCGGATGGCTGGAGTGTTAGTGGCTCATTCTTCCATCAATCTGAAACAAACTGGCGAAGAGGCTCCAACGTACCCAGCTGGCACCGCTACGACTTAAAGGTCAGTAAAGGCTGGCAAATAGATGGCGCCAACATAGATCTGGCGCTTATCCTGCAAAATATTAGCGATGAAGAATATCTGGAATACCAGGCGGGCAACTTGTTTGAGCAGATGACTTTCGTCACCCTTAAGGTCAGCTTCTAAAGACCGTTACTGAAAGCATAGACGACTCTAAAAACACCCTTCTATAGCCCACAAACAAAAACTCGCCGCCATGCAAAGCATGAGCAGCGAGTTTTATAAGGCAGTGGCTGTTAAGCAGAGAGCTTG
>QNFO01000102.1 GCA_003646355.1 Gammaproteobacteria bacterium | reverse complement strand
CTGGCTTTTGCCGAGGCCAATACCCTCGATACGATTACTCGTTTCGAGCAGGTGCTAAAACAGGTGCAGGCCGGTGATGCCGCGCCAGTATCATCGGCGGCGGCCTTTGAGGGCCAGCCTTTGGGCCAGCTGCTGGAATGGTTGTTGTCTTATTATTCTCGCCAGCTGATTAATACGGCCCAGGGCGGGAAAACAGCAGAGCCACGGCAGTTCGCCTTTTATGACTTACTGCTAGCAACTCGGAAAAAGCTGGAAAGTAAAACCAATTTAAATCCCCAGCTGGTGCTAGAAGAGTTGTTTCTTAGTTTAAGCCAGTCGGCTTAGCAGCAAGGCCTTAACGATGCCTGTGAGCCTGTGTTACTCTGCGCGCTTCAATAACATTGTGTAATGATTAGCCTATGAGAGGGATTCGCAGCGGTATTCTTAATCTTTCCCTGAAAGATGCCGATGACTTGTATGCCTGTTATATGCCCTTCGTCGAAAATGGTGGGCTTTTTATTCCTTCCCGAAAACAGTTTGCCATTGGTGATGAGGTCTTCGTTCTCCTCGAACTGATGGAAGAACCCGATAAATTACCACTGACCGGCAAGGTTGTTTGGGTGACCCCCAAGGGCACTTCGGGTAATCGCAAACAGGGCGTGGGTATTCAGTTTCCCCCAGAGAGTACCCAGTTAGTGGGGCGTATTGAAACCTATCTAGCGGGCCTATTATCCTCGGGCCGACCCACCAATACACTGTAGAGCTACCCTGTGGTTTTATAGTGCGTATTTTTATTTAAGTTTTCCTGAATGAGTTTTTCTGCATGGTCACGCCCTCTATTTCGGTGAAATCTTCGTTACTGGTTGATTCCCACTGCCACCTCGATCATCTCGACCTTGAACCCTACAATGGTTGTCTTGAAAAACTGCTTGCCGATACCGCTGCCTGTGGTGTTAGCCGGGTATTAACGGTGGGTATTGACCTGGAATCCTCGCGCCAGCAGTTGGCAATGAGTGCGCAACTGCCCGGTGTCTACGCATCTGTTGGCGTGCACCCGATGAATGCCGAGAGCCACGCCCTGCCAGATGTTGCAGAACTCAGTGAATTGGCTCAGTCCCAGCGTGTTATCGCCATCGGTGAAACGGGTCTCGATCGTCACTACGGCACCGAGACGATGGACTGGCAGCGTGAAAGTTTTATTCGCCATGCCGAAGTTGCCCGCGCTTGCGCTAAACCTTTAATCATCCACACCCGTGATGCTCAGCAGGAAACTCTGGCGATGATCGACGAGCATGTCGACCCGGCTGTTGCCGGTGTTTTACATTGTTTTACCGAGAGTTGGGAGATGGCCGAAGCGGCATTGGCGATGAATTTCTATCTGTCGTTTTCCGGCATCGTTACCTTTAAAAATGCCACGGCTCTGCGTGAAGTGGTGGCAAAAGTGCCTCTCGATAGGCTGTTGGTAGAAACAGATTCACCCTGGCTGGCGCCGGTGCCCTACCGGGGTAAAAAAAATGAGCCCCGTTTTGTGGTTGAGGTTGCTAAGTGTGTGGCCGACATAAAAGGTATTCCCTTCGAGACACTGGCACAGGCGAGTAGCGATAATTTTGACCGTTTGTTTCAGCTTTAGTGGCTCTTTATTTTAATTTATCCAGACCAAAAAATGCCTCAATTGCCTCTTTCTGTTCCATCGCATCGGCATAACCCAGTTTAATCAGTTGGCGACAAAAGCCTGGCTCGAATAAGAGGTAGCTGGTTGCACTGCTGCCCCCGCCTTTTTTTGTCGCGCCTATCGCCCGCAAAAATAGTTTCACGCTTTGGGGTAATTCGTGGAAATATTCCTGGGCAATTTCGTCGATGGGTGTCGAGGGTGAAATACAAAGGTGTTCAATATATTTTAAGGGGCTACTAGCCGCTTGTTCGTCCGGATCGCTCGAAGTACTTTGCGTATTTTCAGCTTGAGACTGGACGAGTTTATTGATGGCTTTCAGGGTCTCAAGATCACTCTCGACCGAATCAATAAATGCGCTGTTGAGTAAATGGCCAATCATTTGTGCAACAGAGGGTGAGTGCTTAGGGCTATCCGTATCTTGATGCTGTGAGGGATTGTCGCTAACGCCAATGACAAAAATACGGTCAGCACCCAGGTGCAGTGCCGGGCTAAGGGGCTTCAGTTGGCGCATTGCGCCGTCGCCGTAATAACGGGTGTCGATAGCTCGAGCCGGGAAAATAAGCGGAATGGCGGAGGATGCCATTAGATGATCAATATTCAACCCGGTACGAATACCGTGGCGGCGACTGCGTGTCCAGCAATCGTGATTGCCCTGAAAAAATGCCACCGATTTACCACTGACATAATCCATAGCTGTGGTGCTGACGGCCATTAATTCACCGCTCAATATGGCTTCGTCAATATGGCGAAAGCGTATGTAATTTGTCAGTAAGTTTTCTAAAGGCGAGTTGTCGAGCAGGGCGACGGAGCGGCCAATGCCGTAACCACTGTGCATCAGCGACAGGCTCAAGCGCACGGTGTTTTTTAATACGCCCCACACGTCGGTACGGTAAATATGTTCGGCGTGCATATTGCGCCAGATGGCCTCGAGCTTGCGGGCGCGCAAGCGAAAGGGTCCGGGTCGCCCGGCGATGGCCAGCGCATTAATGGCGCCAGCCGAGGTGCCGCAAATAATCGGGAAGGGGTTATGGCTGGTGCGCGGCAGTATCTGCCCCAGTGCCTTGAGTACGCCGACCTGATAGGCGGCGCGGGCACCACCGCCGGATAAAACTAAAGCTGTTGTCATTTTTCTTTGTGTAACCTTCTGTCTGTAAGCGGAGGTGTTGTTAAAAAATACCCATAACCAGTCCCGCCGCCATCGATAGGCCAAGCTCACGGCATTGTTGCAGATGTTGCGGGCTGACTTCGCCGTTGGCAATCACCGGCTCGGCGACACGGCGCAGAGGATAACCTTTGACGATGCGATCAATTTCGCGCACCGCGCCAGTGCCGTCATTGCCGGCGCTGATAAAAACGCCGTAGGGCAGGTTAATCTGATGGGGCTCCGCGGGGTAATAGGTGCGGTCAAAAAAATCTTTTAGTGCGCCGCTCATATAGCCAAAGTTTTCTGGTGTGCCAAAGAGTAAACCATCGGCGCTGAGCAAGTCTTCAAGCTCTGCATTAAAGGCTGTTTTTAGACTGACAATGAGACCCTCTTCCTCTCGGGCACCAGCGGCGACGGCCTCGGCGAGCTGGCGAGTGTTGCCGCGTTGGCTGTGATAGATGATGGTTAAGTGCTTCATTGCGCAAGGCTAAGCAATCTTGGCCGGGGATGCAAAGCTGGTTACACTGTTATTTCTTACTACATGGACGTGGTATGCGCGTTTATCTACTGGCATTTTCTGTCGCTGTTCTCTCTTCTGCCTATTGGCCCTGTCTTTCATGGTCTGCGTTTTCGTGGTCTTGTGCGCCATTTTTTCCACAACTTTCACTCGCTTTTTTCTTGCTCGGTATCGGGTGTCTTTATCGTCGCCGTTGTCCCCTTCTTGTGCGTGCCAGCCTGGTGTTTGCACTGGGGCTGATTTGGGCAGCCGTGTGGGGCGCAGGGATGAAAGCGCAGCAATTGCCGCTGGCACAAGATAAGACCGACTACGTACTCGTTGGTGTGGTCAGTGGCGTGCCGCAGGTTAATACCTTGCGCACACGTTTTGTACTGGAAATAGAGAGTCTTCAAAGCCTACCTGACTCGGCGCTTACAAACGATAAGCTCCCCGACTTACAGCGAGTCATGCTCAGCTGGTACGGCGGCAGACCGGTACGACCTGGGGAGCGCTGGCAATTGAGCGTTAGGTTGCGGACACCCCGAGGTTTTTCCAACCCCGGTGGCTTTGATTACGCCGGGTGGTTGTTTCACCGACAGATATCCGCGACGGGTTATATTCGCGCGAAGGGCGTGAATAAAAACCTCGGGCAAAGCGGGCAATATGCTATTGATCAATTCCGCTGGGCCATTCTCAAAAAAATTGAGGCACTGGATTATAGTGCTGCCAGTAAAGGCTTATTGGCAGCACTGACCATTGGCTATAAGCAGGGCCTCGACAGCGAAACCTGGATGCATATGCGGCTCACCGGCACTGTGCATTTGGCGATTGTCTCTGGCTTGCATATCGGAATGGTCGCGGGTCTTGGCATGTTGCTGGGTAACTTGTTGGGTCGTTGCCTCGCTGCTTTGGGTGCTCCCATAAGCCGTCAGAAAGTTGCGGTATTACTCGGCGGGTGTCTGGCGCTGACTTATGCTCTGTTGGCAGGTTTTTCTCTGTCGACTCAGCGGGCTTTGATTATGCTGTGCGTTTTCTTGCTGGCGACCTTGCTAAGGCGCAAGCCGAGGCCGGAGTTAGCATTGCTTTGGGCGCTGGCCCTTATCGCGGCGAGTGATCCCTTAGCGGCTTTGTCATCGGGCTTCTGGTTATCTTTTGTCGCTGTGGCGACTTTTTTGCTCTGGTTTATACCCCGCCCGCGCGGCAGTTATTTAGAGGGTTTATTCAGCGCACAGTTAATTATTTTTTTACCGCTGGCAGGTTTGTTGTCATTTTTTCAGGGCGAGATTTCACTGCTTAGCCCTTTGGTTAATTTGCTGGCCATCCCCTGGCTGAGTATTGCAGTGGTGCCATTGGCCCTGTTCGGCATGTTGCTTCTGCCTTTATCACCCGACATGGCGGCGGCTGTGTGGCGGGTGGCAGCCTGGCAGCTGGAAATGTTTGATAAAGCCACAACCTACGTTTCGAATTATGCCGATTACTTTGTCTGGTCCTTGCCCGCAGGACAAAGCGCCTTGCTCAGTGTGGCTATATTATTTACTGGAGCTTTGATGCTAATGCCCAAAGGCCTGGGCCTGCGTTCGATGGCCGTCGTGTTGTTACTGACAGTCGTGCTGTCGGGGCAGCCTTTTTTATATCGATCGGATAGTAATGAGCAGAGTGCATCATCTGATGAGGTCAGTTTGACGCTTGCCGTACTGGATGTCGGGCAGGGCTTGAGCGTGGTGGCAAGCATTGATGACAGGGCAGTGGTTTACGATACGGGGCCAAAATACAGCGATAGTTTTAATGCCGGTAGCGGGATTATTGCGCCCTATCTGCGCCGTCAGGGTGTGTCGACGATTAACACTTTAATACTCAGTCACGGTGACGCCGATCATGTGGGCGGCACGTCGGGCTTGCTTGAGCACTTTACGCCGGCGCGTATCTTCGCCGGTCAGCCTCGGCAGTTAGCGGCGTCGGGTGTTGAGCCTTGCCTTTCGGGCCAGAAAATAGCGGGGCAAAACTGGCTACAGGCAGGGGTCGATTTTGAAATTCTCTACCCGTGGCAGGCTGACTCGGCCGTTATAGCAACGCGTTCAGAAAATAGACTTGCCGATAACGACACTTCCTGTGTCGTGCTAAAACGCTATCGTGACAAAACCATCCTCTTGCCCGGTGATATTAGTGCCAACGTTGAGGCCGAGTTATTAGCTCGCGATGTGCTGCCAAAACAAATCGATGTGTTGATAGCGCCCCACCACGG
>QNFO01000101.1 GCA_003646355.1 Gammaproteobacteria bacterium | reverse complement strand
GGGTGTTGCAGGGCTTGATAGGCCCCGATGGGGCCATTAAACACTACGCGCTCATTGGCGTATTCAACCGCCCTCTCCATCGCATAGCGACCTAAACCGTTGGCCACAGCCGCGAGAATAATACGCTCGGGGTTGAGTGATTCGAATAAGATATCAAAACCCTTGCCGACTTCGCCAAGCACGTGTTCTGGGCCGATATCAACATCGTCAAAAAACACTTGGTACTGCAATTCGGGAATGGGGATGCTGACATCAATAGGCTGAACGGAAACCCCCGGCGCCTTTCTGTCGACAATTAAAATCGTAAAACCGTCGGTCTTGCGGTCAACCTCTTCAAAGGCCTTATTACGACTGACGACCAGCATGTAGTCGGAACCACCGGCATCGGTAATAAAGGTTTTGGCACCATTTAATTTATAGCGACCATCACCGGTTTCTCTAATCATGGTGTTGGTTTTCATGGTGTTTGTGCCGGCCGTCGGCTCGGTAATTGCGAAGCAAAAACGAATATCACCACGACAACCTGCGGGTAAATACTTTTGTTTTTGCTCTTCTGTACCGTGTTCACCAATGGGGCCAAGCGACATGGTTGCGCCAACCACCAGGCTCAACAAAGGTATACCCTGGTTCGACAAGCCCTCCTGGAAGAGCACCATTTCGGTCATACCCAGACCCGCGCCACCGTAGGCTTCGGGCACCATAAGGCCGACAAAGCCATCATCCGCTACTTTTTGATACATCGCCGTGGGGAATTCGCGGCGCTCAGCACAATCTGTCCAGTATTTACGGTCAAAATCCTTAGCGAGATTTGTACCGTATTCGTAAATCATTTGTTGTTCTTCGCTGAGATTAAAATCCATCATTCACTCCACTCTGTAAGGCTAATTTGGAGCACTGGCTCCAACTGAACGCCGCAGTCAATGCCGGCGGGATTTAAACGTTATTTAAAAGATTGTTAATAGGAGCGCGGCAAGCCCAGCACATATTCACCAATATAATTAAGTATCATTTCACTGTTCAATGGTGCCGTTTTAAAGAGACGCACCATCGGGTAAATATCAAAAATACCGTATTCCTTGGTAAAGCCATTACCGCCAAAACACTGCAGCGATGCATCGACAGCATGTAGGGCCGCTTCTGCTGCCGCGTATTTCGCCATGTTAGATTCACCGCCACAGGCTTCGCCGCGATCAAATAGCCAGGCCGCTTTGCGGGTCATTAATGAGGCTAGTTCAATTTCGGTTTTGGCTTTTGCTAAGGGGTGTTGCAAGGCTTGATAAGCCCCGATGGGGCCATTAAACACTACGCGGTCGTTGGCATATTCCACCGCTCTATCCATGGCGTAGCGGCCGACGCCGGTACAAATTGCACCGACTAATACACGTTCGGGGTTGAGCGATTCAAAAAGAATATTAAAACCTTTGCCGACTTCGCCAAGCACATGCTCCGGCCCCAGGTCGACATCGTCAAAAAACACTTCGTACTGTAATTCGGGGATGGGAATGCTCACCGGTATTTGATTAGCGGTAACACCCTTAGCCTTGGTATCGACGATGAACAGCGTAAAGCCATCGGTTTTACGCTCGACCTCGGTATGAGGCGTGGTGCGTGCGACAACCAGGGCGTAATCGGATTCTACGAAGTCAGTAATAAAGGTTTTATTACCATTTAATTTAAAGCGGCCATCGGGGGTTTGCTTGGCAATGGTGGTTGCCTTGATGGTATTAGTGCCGGCACCGGATTCAGTGATGGCAAAACAAAAACGGGTTTTACCGGCACAGGCATCGGGTAAGTACTGCTGCTTTTGCTCTTCGGTACCGTGGTCGCCGAGCGGTGCCATGGACATGGTCGCACCAATCACCAGGCTTAATAGTGGAATGCCTTGGTTGGATAAACCCTCCAGAAATAGATCCATTTCGACCAGACCCAAACCAGCGCCGCCGTAGGCTTCAGGCACCATAGTGCCGACAAAACCATCCGCCGCGACTTGCTTATACATTTCTTCGGGGAAGCGACCGGCGTCTGCACACTCCATCCAGTACTTACGATCATAAGACTTGACCAAACTTTGGCCGTAGTCATAAATCATGTTTTGTTCGTCGCTAAGGGAAAAATCCATAAAGCTTTATCTCTTGGTTAGTCGCATATCTCGAATAAAAAATACAAATAGAAAACACGAATAAAAAATACAAAAATAGCTGCCTTCTTTAATAAGAGCGCGGCAGGCCCATCACGTGCTCGCCAATATAGTTGAGCACCATTTCATTATTTAATGGCGCTGTTTTAAAGAGGCGCACCATGGGGTAAATATCAAAAATACCGTATTCCTTGGTAAAGCCATTACCACCAAAGCATTGCAGTGAGGCATCGACGGCATGAATGGATGCCTCGGCCGCCGCACATTTGGCCATATTCGCTTCGGCGCCACAGTGCTCGCCCTTATCAAATAACCAGGCGGCTTTGCGGGTCATTAATGAGGCCATTTCAATTTCGGTTTTGGCTTTGGCTAGCGGGTGCTGCAGTGCCTGATAGGCACCGATGGGGCCTTTAAACACCACGCGCTCATTGGCGTATGCAACGGCTTTATCCAGGGCAAAACGACCGAGACCGGCACCGATGGCACCGACCATAATGCGCTCGGGGTTGAGACATTCGAAAAGAATCTCAAAACCCTTGTCCACTTCACCCAATACATCTTCGGGGCCGAGGTCGACATCATCAAAAAACACCTGATATTGCATTTCTGGCACCGGCACACTGACGGGAATTGGCTGCCACTCTATGCCCTTGGCCTTGGTATCGACAATAAACAGGGTGAAGCCTTCGGTCTTTTTACTGGCATCGGCAAGGCTGGTGGTACGCGAGACAACCAATGCGTAGTCAGATTCAGCCCAGTCGGTAATAAAGGTCTTATTACCATTTAATTTAAAACGCCCATCGGCTGTTTTTTTAGCGAATGTTTTGGCCTGCATGGTGTTAGTGCCGGCATCCGCTTCGGTAATCGCAAAACAAAAGCGGGTTTTACCGGCACAGGCATCGGGCAGATAGCGCTGTTTTTGCTCTTCGGTGCCGTGGTCGCCAATGGGGCCCAGGGACATCACCGAGCCAATCACGTAGGTTAAAAGTGGAATGCCGTTATTGGCCAGACCCTCGGTAAACAGCTCCATTTCAAGCATGCCAAGGCCGGCACCGCCGTAGGCTTCGGGTGCCATGGTGCCAACAAAACCATCGGCCGCAGACTGCTGGTACATCTCTTTGGGGAAGGCGCGGCGCTCGGCACATTCCATCCAGTATTTACGATCATAGGTTTTAGCCAGACTATTGCCGTACTCGTAAATCATTTTATGTTCGTCGGATAAATTAAAATCCATTGCTCAAATCTCCAATGTGTTTTTAGCGATTAATAACTACGGGGTAAACCGAGCACATACTCAGCCACGTAGTTAAGTACCATTTCATTATTTAGCGGGATCGTTTTCAGTAAACGCGCCATGGGGTAAAGGTCAAAAATACCATATTCCGCCGTAAAGCCATTACCGCCAAAACATTGCAGCGAGGCATCGATAGCATTACAGGCGGCTTCGGCAGCGGCAAACTTGGCCATATTAGATTCACCACCGCAGGCTTCGCCTTTATCAAATAACCAGGCGGCTTTTTTCGCCATTAAACTGGCCAGTTCAATTTCGGTTTTCGCTTTTGCCAAGGGATGTTGCAGTGCTTGATAAGCACCGATCGGGCCATTAAATACTACGCGCTCGTTGGCATATTCCACCGCTCTATCCATGGCGTAACGGCCCAATCCGGCACAGATAAAGCCGACCAAAATACGCTCGGGATTAAGGGCATCAAACAGTACGCGGAAACCTTTGCCGACTTCGCCGAGCACATGCTCAGGGCCGACATCAACATCATCAAAAAACACTTGATACTGCACTTCCGGGATTTTAATACTCACCGGGATGGGGTGCATTTCTATACCCTTGGCCTTGGTCGGCACTATAAATAAGGTAAAGCCATCGGTACTGCGTTCAACCTCGGTGTGAGGTGTGGTGCGGGTCACCACCAGCATATAGTCAGATTCAGCGGCGTCGGTAATAAAGGTCTTCGCACCATTAATTTTAAAGCGGCCATCGCTTGTGGCTTTAGCGAGGGTATTGGTTTTGATGGTGTTAGTGCCAGCGTTCGGCTCGGTAATGGCAAAGCAAAAGCGCGTTTTACCGCTACAGGCATCGGGCAAGTAGTGCTGCTTTTGTTCTTCAGTGCCGAAGCTGGAAATCAGGCTTAAACCCATAGTCGCGCCAATCACCAAACTTAGTAGCGGGATGCCCTGCTCGGAAAGGCCTTCATTTAACAGCCCCATTTCCATCATGCCAAGACCCGAGCCACCGTAGGCCTCGGGCACCATGACACCGACAAAGCCATCCTGGGCAACCTGCTGATACATCTCAGTGGGGAAGCGCGCCTTGTCGGCGTATTCTAGCCAGTGCTTACGATCAAAGGTTTTGGCTAAATTAGCGCCATAGCCATAGATCATCTGCTGTTCTTCGGAAAGGGAAAAATCCATCGTCTACACTCCGCTTGGTAGGTGGTTTAGTGTGGGGGGATGCTCGCGATACTTAATACGAACGCGGCAAGCCCATCACGTGCTCAGCAATATAATTATGGATCATTTCATTATTAATGGGTGCCGTTTTGGTTAAGCGCACCAGTGGGTAGAGATCAAAAATACCGTATTCTTTGGTGAAGCCATTGCCGCCGAAACACTGTAAGGAAGCATCAACCGCTTTGATACCCGCCTCGGAGGCCGCCAGCTTGGCCATATTGGCCTCCGCACCACAGGGCTCGCCTTTGTCAAATAACCACGCTGCCTTGCGTGCCTTTAATGATGCCATTTCGATTTCAGTTTTTGCTATTGCCAATGGATGTTGCAGGGCCTGATAAGCACCAATGGGGCCATTAAACACCACTCGCTCATTAGCATAGGCGACAGCTTTGTCCATAGCAAAGCGGCCGATGCCGGTGCAAATAGCGCCACCGAGTATGCGCTCGGGGTTGAGGGAGTCGAAGAGGATGTTAAAGCCTTTGCCGACCTCGCCGAGGACATTCTCTGGCCCTAGTTCAACCTCATCAAAAAACACCTCGTACTGTAATTCGGGCAGGGCAATACTCACCGGGATAGGCTGCATTTCCACACCCTTTGCCTTGGTGGGCACAATAAACAGGGTAAAACCCTCGGTCTTGCGTTTGGTTTCACTCAGCGGCGTGGTGCGCGCCACGACCAGGGCGTAGTCGGACTCGGCGGCATCGGTAATAAAGGTCTTATTGCCGCTGAGCTTAAAGCCGCCCTGCCCCGTCGGCTTGGCAAGGGTGCCAATATTAATAGTGTTAGTACCGGCATTGGCCTCGGTAATGGCAAAGCAAAAACGGATATCGCCCTTGCAGGCAGCGGGTAGATAATTATTGCGCTGTTCATCGCTGCCGTGTTCGGCAAGCACGGACATGGTCATACAGGCACCGACCACCAGGCTTAAAAG
>QNFO01000100.1 GCA_003646355.1 Gammaproteobacteria bacterium | reverse complement strand
CATTGTTTCTATTACTGATGCAGTAGCAAACAGCTTACCACAGGAAATACATTCAAAAGGAGCTTCTTCATGCAGAATTCTGGACTGATTGCGTTGCTCCCGATCAAACAGTAAACGGGGTGAAATAGTAATAGCATTTTCCGGACAGGTTCTGGTACACATACCACACTGCAGGCAATTGGCTTCAACAAATTGTATCTGTGGTACGCCGTTACCTGAATGCAGTGCCTTACCGGGACAAACTGTGACGCATGACTGACAAAGAGTACACTTATCATCAATGGATGCGGTGCCGAACATTGCGCCACTGGGCAAAGAAATCATAGGCCTGCTTTTATCAGCTTGCTGATAAAGATGATCGATAGCAAAAAATGCAGCCTGTCTTTTGCCGCTATCGGCAGAAAAATAGGCCGGGGTTATTTCCCGCATAACAGCTGCTTGTTGATGAGTCATGGCTTCACTGGTCACCAGCTGGATACTATCCCGTGAATAATTAATTGCAGAGAGTATTTCAGCTGCAATATCAAGTTGCCTGTGTAATTCTTCAGCCACTTTTTCCGGCATAGCACCATTGTCTACCAGTAATACGGTACGTGCACCATAAGCAAGAACTGCAAGCCATGTTTCCAGTCCAACACTGGCCAGCTCTTCAATACTAACGGTAAGAATATTATTTTGATCCGATAATTGATGAGCATTTCCATCGTCTTCTGCAACACATGCCAGAATAGGCTCTTGTCCGCCTTCCTGTGCATATGTACGCAACATGATGCGAATTTTCTTTAACAGATCTTTGGCCTGAGGATAGGAATATTGAAGAGCACCAGCAGGACATACTATCGCACAAACACCTCCCCCCTGACATAGCTGAGAATTAACTTCAATCATATCACCAAGTGAGGAAACCGCTTCAGCCGGACAAATGTCAATACAGCGTGTACAGGCTATTTTACCCGATCGGCTATGAGCACAAATAGAAGGATCATAATCTGTATAGACTGGTTTTTCAAAGCTGCCGACCATATCAAACAGTTCATCGATAATTGCAAGCAATTGAACTTCATCTGTTGTTGAGAAGAAATAGCCCAGAGGTTTTATTGCCATGTTTAATAGCGGTTGTTCGCTCAAATCAAGTATCAAATCAGCTTCTACTGTTTCTGCATTGGCCTTACCCTTTTCACCCAGATGGATTTTAAATGCCCCGAGATAACCCTGTATTTGAATGTCTCGCCCGCCCAACGCGATTACAGGCACGCCGGGTTCTTCAGCACCACTGGTCAAAATAACCTGGGGATGCAGTTTTTCATTTAAACGAGGGGCAAACTCCATTGCTTCCATGCCACCAATCACCATAATACGACCAGATGACTGAAATTTCACCAGACTGGTTGCTGTGATTGACTCTTTATTAAAGGCTTGCAACGCTTTTTTGCGTGCTTTGTAATTAACCAGAGAGGTCAGATTTTCGTTATTTTCATTCATATAAAAAGATCGCTCATGTCAGATTTTCGTTGTTGTGTAATTGATGTTCTTCCTGCTCAGCAGTTTCATCCACTTGCGCAACATCTATTAATTCATTTATTTCATCTTCAGGACTGACTGTATTGTGCAATGCTAAATCATCATTCTCATCTGAGGTACCATCCCCTTCTGCAGCTATCTGCAATTTCCGTTTAGCTTCTTCCTCCAGTTGAAAACGCATATCTGCGGTAACAATATCACCCAGTTTTTCAAAGGATGTAAACTCTTCATCGTAATCATCCAGACCATCACACAGATTAAAACTCTGTCCATGAAATAGTTTATGCAAAGCCAGCTTACGCAACTCATCACTGACACCAGGCGATAAAAAACCGCTATAATCAGAGTCCTCATTCAGGCTGTCGAGCTCAGGCATATCTTTGTCGCAGAGTAAAATATCTTCCTGATTTAGTTCAGATAATTCTGCTTTATCAGCCATAGCCTCTACTGCT
The DNA here is from genome assembly GCA_003646355.1 of Gammaproteobacteria bacterium. Next base: position 3,592 of record QNFO01000100.1, on the reverse strand, counting down.
GGAGTATCAGTTACTGGTATATTATTTTCAGCGTGATGATTATTTTTCGACTGAAGTTTACATTTTGACCAGCGTGAATAAAATCCTTCTGATTCAGTTGCCTGAGGTGTATGGCTATCAACAGTTTTACTCATAAGAAGTGCTTCCTGGCGCCATTATCAGATGGCTGAGGGCTTTTAACAGATGGCTGAGGGCTCATATCCTGCTTCCAGTTAGTACGTTTTCGCTTAAACTTCTTTTCCGGTGCATAGTGATTAAGAATAAACGCCTCACTCCAGCGATATAACTCCGGCGGTAAATCAACGGCATAAACTATTTCATCACCCTCCAGATAAGAATGAGCGGCATCATAACTAAGGCTCACCAGAAAAGGGACTGGCACATCATCTTCATTCTGCTGCGCAATAATAAAACAGCGAGGCGTAGGTGACATCAGGTTGTAATAATAACTTTCACATTCATCCGCAAACAATTCCAGATTAAAACCTGTATTCAGATATTGAGTAACAACTTCATGCGCAAAGATAACAACAGGTTTTTTTTCTATACCGGTATCAACATCACCCTGCTCACCCACAGTGACGCCAATGGCTTCCCATAGCTCATCTACCCAGATATTGTCTGATTTCGACTTTTGCATAATGACTGAAACAGGAAAACTGGATGACAAACGGTTTTCTGATCCTTCTAAAGCCATGGCTTCAGACATAAATTACACCTCATGAGTAAAATAGATTACTTATACTTTATATTGGCTAAAGGCTTTCATTGAGCAAGTTATATACCAATAATTAGTCCTTTATTGTTATCCATGCAAAGGGAAAATAATCCACAAAATGGAACAGAAAAAAATGAGACATTATGTCCCACAAATAATTTTTAATGGACAGAAATCACCACTATTTCATCTTGTTTTACATTAAACCGGGTTACTTCGTTATTTCTCTAAGACGGTATGGAAATTGCTCATATTTTTACAAAAATAATATTGATTCATAACCAGCAAAAGTAATTAACAGTTAATTAAAGGGTAAACAAATGGCCATGACTCATTCGACCTATCAGCCGCAACTTACCGATGCCGGTCTGGAAGCAACTGAGGCGGTTACCGCTATTGATGAATCTGGTCAGGCTCGACAAGGTTATATTGCAGCTGAGCGCGCACTGACTATTTACTTAAATAAACGTGAAATTGTCACACTGATGACCCTGGGTACTAACCCGGAACTTCTGGTATTAGGCTGGCTGAAGAATCAACGTCTGGTACAAGATATTAACGACGTACAATCACTTCAGGTTGACTGGGAAACAGATTCCGTTGCCATTACGACATTTAATCAGGTAGCTGATCTGGATAAGAAACTTGGCAAAAAAACAGTAACAACAGGCTGTGGTCAGGGCACTGTTTTCGGTGGTCTGATGGATGATCTTGATAAAATAAATCTACCTCAGGTACAGATCAGGCAATCTCAAATCTATGATTTATTATCGGTGCTTAATCATCATAACGAAGTGTATAAGCGTGCTGGTGCAGTTCACGGCTGTGCTCTTTGCGAGGATACACAGATGGGGCTTTTTGTCGAGGATGTGGGGCGCCATAACGCCGTAGATGCCATTGCCGGACATATGTGGCTAAACAGTATTTCCGGACATAATAAATTTTTTTATACCACTGGTCGTCTGACATCTGAAATGGTCATTAAGGGTGCCCAGATGGGTATCCCCGTACTGCTTTCACGTTCAGGTGTCACACACATGGGACTGGAAGTGGCACAAAAAGTCGGTGTCACGCTAATTGCCAGAGCCAGGGGCAGGCATTTTCTGGTCTATAACGGTGCTGAAAATATCGAATTTGATGCCGTACCTGAACAATTACAAACAGATTCATTACACAAAAAGTCATTACAAAAGAATCAACAGATCATACAGACCATGTGAAGCAGTTCTATACAAAAACTAATACCAGAGAAAGCAAACTATGTCCGCTGTAGCCACTGAAAATAATACCTTTATGAGCGTCAAACAGGTCGCAGAATATTTACACCTGAATGAAAAAAAAATCTATACTCTGGTCAATAATGGACATATTCCGGCAACCAAAGTGACTGGTAAATGGATGTTTCCCCGTGAATTGATAGACCGCTGGATGCATAATTCAGCACATGGTGGTTTACTGACTGACCGCCTGATCATAGCCGGTAGTGATGATCCACTATTGTATCGAATTATCCAGGAATTTGCCCAGGAAACCGGAAACCATGCCTTAATCAGTTATACCCCAACAGGAACCCGTCTCGGTCTGGATTTGCTGCAATCAAACCGGGTAGATGTCTGTGCACTTCACTGGGGTCCTGATAGCGAAAGTTATTTACGTCACCCTGCGCTGCTAAAACAATATAGTCAATTTCGTCAGTGGGTTTTGATCCGTGCTTTTCAACGTGAGCAGGGGCTGATGATTAAACCTTCCCTGAAGCATAAGATAAGTAATCTTGAAGATCTTTTTAGTCCGCAATATCGTTGGGTATCAAGGCAAAATGGTTCGGGTGCACATCGTTTTTTACTGGAAGTGCTCAGTAAATATAATAAAAATTATGATTGTCTTAATTCCATTTCACATGCATTTTCTGAACGCGAAGCTGCTGCTGAAATAGCCATGGATCAAGCCGATGTCTCAGCCGGAGCACACTCTGCAGCCGTAGAATATGGTCTTGAATTTATTCCTTATGGCTGGGAGTCTTTTGATCTGGCCCTGCCCCGCAGTATATGGTTCCGCAGGCTGTTTCAGGATCTTATCAATCGACTTAAATCCCGCTCCTGCCATAATCTTATTGAAAAATTACCCGGCTATGACTTAAGCGAAGCAGGCATACTGGTCTGGGGGGAAGATTAAGTTTGTTCCCATAGCTGAACCTTACGTTCCAGTGTTTTTCTTGAAATACCCAAAACTCTGGCAGCAGCAGATTTATTACCTGATTCTTCATCAAGCACTTTAAGGATGTGCTGTTTTTCAATGTATTCCAGTTTCTTACTTATCGGCTCTTTACTGACAAGAGCATCTCTGGCAGCAGGATTGTCAGTTGTCAGCCCCTGTAGACATTGTCCTGGAACGGTATCCAACAATAAACAGCGTTCTATCACATTTTTTAACTCACGCACGTTTCCCGGCCAGTCGTAGCCTTGAAGCAGTGCTAAGTCACTTTCATCATAAGATGGTGGTTCAATTCCCAGTTGTACCGATAAAGTCGAGATAAAGTGTTTTGCGAGCAAGGGGATATCTTCCATTCGTTCACGTAATGAGGGCATGCGAATATCAAGAACATTGAGCCGATAAAACAAATCTTCCCGGAAGGCTCCTGTTTTCACCTGTGCTTTTAAATCTTTATTGGTTGCTGTAATGATTCTTACATCAAGTGAAATTTCCCGATTAGATCCTACCGCCCTGACTGAGCGTTCTTCCAGAACCCTGAGTAAATGAGCCTGCATGGACAACGGCATTTCACCAATCTCATCCAAAAACAGTGTACCCGTATTGGCATAACTAAACAGCCCCTCTCGGGACTGATTCGCACCGGTAAATGCACCTTTTATATGT
>QNFO01000099.1 GCA_003646355.1 Gammaproteobacteria bacterium | reverse complement strand
GGCTTTAGCCGCCCCGAGTTCACGCTGCCTCCCGGCTATAACTCCAAGGGTGCGATTCGCGCCATGGCTCAGGCATCGCCCGGTGGTTCGTGGTTGGGTATCAGCAAAGAGAAGCTCGATGCTGCACGCACGGGTAAGTGGAAAGAGGAGAGCATGGATGTCATCAAAGAAAAACTGCGTACTTCTTATCAACGCGCTCAAGACAATCTGCAAATTATTGTCGGCACCCCTGAGCAGGTGATTCCCAAGCTTAAAACCATTATGCGGGTGATTCGCCCCGGCTCACTCACCGCCTTCAATGTACAGGGTGTTTGCAGCGATGAAGACCGCCTACGCTGCATTGAGCTACTCGGTAAAGAAGTATTACCGGTACTACGCGAGTACGCCGATAGCATTGGTTTAACCGACTCCTTCGAGCGCGAGCCAGGTTCTGTGAAACTGGCACCGGGCACCAAGCGCGCACCGGTTGTTGATCGCAGTGGTATGGAAGGCCTTGGTTTAAAATAGTAGGACTGTCACTGGCCGCTCAAGGCAGACATAAAAAAGCCGAACTTCTTCAAGTTCGGCTTTTTTATTGATGCTGTTATCTCAGTACAAAACTAGGTCTCTTCCCTCGGACGGAAGAAGGGCAAGTAGCCGCCTTCTTCCAAGGGCTCAAACACCACTTCAACCGGCAAACCAATTTCCAATTCGCGATAGTCGAGACCTCGTAAACCAGCCGTAATACGCACGCCTTCTTCCATATCCACGACTAATACCGCGTAGGGGAAGTCTTTCTCAAAGTGGGCGGACATAGGCATATGGCAAACTGTCCATGTATAGATCGTGCCGCGACCATGAGATTCGCGCCAGCCCCAGTTGGGTGAACCACACTTGGCACACATAAAGCGGGGGATGTGGCGCCAGGTTTCACAATCGTGACAGCACTGAAAGCTGAGAATTTTCTTTGAGCAATTCTCCCAGAACTGTTCGTCGAGATAATTGGTCGGCCGTGGTGCCGGGTTTGGAATAAACTGTGTGTCTGTCATCGTCTTAGTTCCTCAATATCACCAGGCTGCCATCACCAAAGTCACCCCAACCTGTCACCAGGCCGAGCTCCGCATCCTTCACTTGCATCTCGCCACCGTCACCGCGCAGCTGGCGCGTTGCCTCGACCACATGGTTGAGGCCCCAAACGTGGGCCTGGGAATGCAAGCCACCGTGGGTATTCATGGGGAATTTACCGTCGATTTCCAGGGTTCCATCTTTAACAAATTCACCCACAGCGCCCTGTTCGCAAAAGCCCAGAGCTTCAAGCTGCAGTAGCACAACGTAGGTAAAGCAATCGTAAATTTGCAGAAAGTCCATATCCGTCGGCTTCAAACCCGCCATGGCAAAGGCTTTAGGTGCGGAGTTGGATAAACCGATGTGGAACATATCGGGCCGGTTGGCAATATCGTCAGCGGGGTAGGGGTGGCCTTCCGCCGCCGCCATAATATAGGCGGGCTTATGACGCAGGTCTTTCGCTTGATCGGCACGACTGACGATAACGGTACAGGCGCCGTCGGTTTCAAGGCAGCAATCGAACAGGCGGAAGGGCTCTGAAATCCAGCGGGAGTTCAAATAGCCTTCCATATCCAGCTCTTTGCCACGGGTCATTGCCTTGTCATTAAACTGTGCATGACGGCGACAGGCCAGTGCGACCGCACCCATGGCTTCATGACTAATGCCGTAGGTTTGCATGTGACGCATGGCGATCCAGGCGTACATTTGCACCGGCGAGGCACTGCCGTAGGGGAAGTAATAATTCTGTAAGGTGCGCTCCAGAGCGGGAATAGAAATCTGCTCGGGAAACTTTGCATTAGGCTTGGGCCGCAGGGCAGAAGAGCCATTCCAACCGACCGTTACAACAATGTTATTGGCAATGCCGGCAGCAATGGCCATGGCTGCCGTTTGCAGCGCGGTCACGGGGCTGGCACCACCCATATTAATCGACGCACTGTAACGCAGGTCTTCAATACCCAGGTTGGCGGCGATTTCTTCGGCGGTAATCATTACCGGCGGTAAAATAATACCGTCAATATCGGTGTTCTTCAGACCGGCATCGGCAATCGCGATGCGGGTAGATTCCAATATCATTTCCGCCGAGGGACGCAGTGCACCTCGGGTGTATTCGGTTTCACCGATGCCGACAATCGCGGCTTTATCTCTAAAATCGAGTGAGTGTACAGACATGCTCTTTCCTCAAGCTGGTAGAGAATTAACGTCTTTAGATCAACCGCAAAAAGCGGACTACGAGGGATTATACGAGGCTAATGTTACAAGTGGTAATACTGAACTAACTACCCGTATCAACCGGGCGCAATAAGACCATAATTCCCATAATGGGTCAATTGATTGACATACCTATACGCGACCACAGAGACCTAAAAACCAATGTCCAAAGCCTGACATAAAAAGTGCATCAGCGGCTTGGCTGCTCGGAAGGACTTTAATGTGGTTTTGGCGAAGTCATCATCTTCAATAGCACTATCGTCAAGCCGTTTAATAACAATAAAGTCCTTTTGTTTCAGGCTAGTGATGAGTGGGTGATCAGCACTATAGCCTCGTGGCGGACGCTTCAGTGTATCGCCGCCCCATTCGAAGCGTCGCTTAAAAGCGCGGCTATTAATAATGGCCTGCCAGGCCTCGGGCTTCTCATCGATGCGCTGGCGAATTTTTGCTAATGCACCAGCATCCGGTCGCCAACAACCGACGCCGAGAAAAACCTCGCCACGGTGTACGTGCAGATAATAGCCCGGTGCGTGAATATCTTTACCCCGGCGATGGCGAAACTGAATGCCGAGGTTGGTTTTATAGGGGGTTTTGTCGTTGCCAAAGCGAGTATCGCGATACACCCGCATGATCGAGCCACCACTGCGTTTGGGGATGGCCTCAAAGAAGGGCGACAACTTGTCGACCTTTGGGGCCATGTGCTCGACAAAGCTGAGCGCCGGTGACAGTACAGCCTCTTCGTAACGCGGCTTATTTTCGCTAAACCAGAGGCGATTATTATTGACTGCCAACTCATCGAGAAAGGCGAGTAGTTGCGGGGAAAAGCCGGTAAATTCAGTCATGAACCACTATACCTTGCCCATGGCTAGCGGATTCAAGTATTCGGCAAGCCCTGTAAGAAGCGGTGCCTTGTCAGCTTACCTTGGGGAATTAAAAGACTGTTCAATTTCACCCAGATGCCCATGGCGCACATCCTTACCTTCAACCAGATAAATCACATGCTCACAGATATTTTTGGCGTGATCACCAATCCGCTCTAAGGCTCGCAATACCCAGAGCACATTCATAACGCGAGTAATACTGCGCGGATCTTCCATCATGTAAGTCATCATTTCACGCAATGCCGATTTATAGTCGGCGTCGATTTGCTCATCCTTCTTCATCGTGGCTATGGCGGCATTAGTATCAAAGCGCATAAAGGCATTGAGCGCATCATTGAGCATACTGCGCACGTCGTTGGAGATATGGCGTATCTCGGTATAACCCCGAGGCGAAGCGCCGTCCACCGCCAGTTTAATCGCCATTTTTGCAATTTTTTGTGCCTCGTCACCAATACGTTCCAGGTCACGGATGCAGCGAGTAACCACCATTACTAAACGAAGATCTGTGGCTGTCGGCTGTCGGCGGGCAATTAAGGTGACGCAGTTTTCATCGATGGTCACTTCCATTTCATCAACCTGCTCTTCCACCCGTAAAACCCGTTCGGCAATATAACTGTCGGCATTTTCCAGGGCTTTAATGGCCTCGGCTAATTGCTTTTCAACCACGCCGCCCATTTCGAGCATCTGGCTTTTAATATTTTCGAGGTCTTCATTAAACTTCTGAGAAATATGTTGATCGAGCTTTAATTTATCCATGACATTCTCTTTAAGTAGAGGGGCCTTAACTGTAGCGAAGCCTTAAACTAAGGGAGCCTTAACAAGGGCGTCTTTTACCGAGGCTAATGATTAACCAAAACGCCCAGTAATATAGGCTTCTGTGAGTTTGTGTTCGGGCGTTGTAAATACCTTCTCGGTCTCATTCACTTCTACCAGCTTGCCCAGATGAAAATACGCCGTGCGGTGAGAGACCCGCGCCGCCTGCTGCATGGAGTGGGTAACAATCACAATCGTATAATTTTCGGCCAACTCTGCAATCAGCTCTTCAATGCGCGCGGTGGCAATGGGGTCGAGCGCCGAACAGGGCTCATCCATTAATATCACTTCCGGGCTAATGGCAATGGCGCGAGCGATACACAAACGCTGCTGCTGACCACCCGACAACCCGGTACCGGGTTGGAGCAAACGATCTTTAACTTCGGCCCACAAGCCCGCTCGCTTTAAACTGTTTTCAACTATTTCATCCAACTCAACCCGACTACCCGCAAGGCCATGAATTTTTGGCCCGTAGGCGACATTATCAAAAATACTTTTCGGGAAGGGATTAGGTTTTTGAAACACCATGCCCACCCGAGCACGCAATTCCACCACATCCATATTCGAATCGTAGATATTATCTTCTTCGAGTAAAAACTCACCCTCCACACGGCAGCCATCAACAGTATCGTTCATACGGTTAATGGTGCGTAAAAAGGTCGATTTACCACAGCCCGAAGGGCCAATCATGGCGATGACTTCATGCTTACCAATATCGAGGTCGATATTAAAAATGGCCGGCTTGTCGCCATAAAAAACACTGGCATTACGCACCCGTATTTTTGCATCGTCGACAAAGGGGGTGCCAACAGTCGCCTCGACAATAGTCTGTTCGGGGGCTGAATCAAAAGTATTTTCTGCCAGCTCAGTTGCTGTTAATTTCATCGCTACGCCACTCATATTTCTCGACTCAAATAATGACAGTTTAGGGGCTTTACTACCAACGTCTTTCCAGGCGTTTTCGCAACACCACTGCGGCAGTATTCATGGTAATTAAAAAGGCCAGTAGCACCATAATCGCCGCCGACGTTTTTTCAACAAAAGCGCGTTCCGGACTATCGGCCCAGAGAAAAATCTGCACGGGTAGTACCGTGGCGGGGTCGGTGAATCCGCCCGGCACATCGACAATAAAAGCGACCATGCCAATCATCAACAATGGTGCTGTTTCACCCAGTGCTTGAGCCATGCCAATAATGGTGCCGGTCAACATACCCGGCAATGCCAGTGGCAGCACATGGTGCATTACCACTTGTACTGGCGAGGCGCCAATGCCAATACCGGCTTCGCGAATCGACGGCGGCACCGCTTTAATCGCAGCGCGACTCGAAATAATAATCGTCGGTAAGGTCATTACCGCTAATACCAGACCGCCGATAATGGGCACAGAGCGGGGCACGTGGAAAAAATTAATAAATATTGCCAGGCCCAACAAACCAAAAATAATTGAAGGCACGGCCGCAAGATTATTAATGTTCACTTCAATAAAATCGGTCCAGCGATTTTTGGGGGCAAACTCTTCTAAATAAACCGCTGCGGCAACACCAATGGGAAAAGATAATGCCAGTGTTATAAACAGGGTAAATAGGGAACCAACAACAGCGCCGCCAATACCGGCCTGTT
>QNFO01000098.1 GCA_003646355.1 Gammaproteobacteria bacterium | reverse complement strand
GATAAAAGAACCAGCTTTGTCGGCTCTCACTTTTTTTATGAAGATATCTCCGGCCGTAGCCTCAGTGCCGACAAGCACGAGCTACTGGAAAGCACAGACCAATACTACCTCGTTAAAAATACTCCCCTCGATCCCACCAGCGTCGAGTTTGCCTTTTATACCGTGTGGATAGACAAGCAAAACTGGATGCCGACAAAAACTGAGTACACCGATAGCGCCGGCAAAATTTATCGCCGTATCGAAGCGTTGGAAGTCAAAGACATCGACGGCTTTGCCACCGCCACCCGCATGAAAGCCTCAGACCTGCGCTCCGGTGGCTCAACCCTGACTGAAATGCGCTACATCAGCTACGACATCGGCCTGCCCGACGAGGTATTTTCCGAACGCTCACTGCGCAATCCACCCCAGCAGTGGTTTAAAAGGAAGTAGTACAAACGATGCTCATGCCACGGTTCGTCACTCTGCTCGTAGCCACCCTGATCCTCGGCCTTCCGCCTGCCTTCGCCGAAGATCCAGCGCCGGCTGATACACAGGCAAACAGTGATGAATGGGGGGGCGGCGACTGGGGTGAAGAGGAAGAAGACAAGCAGTCACCCCTCAGCGGCTTTATCGAAATCGCCTACGGCGCTCGCACTCAGAGCAACCCCTGGGTTGACCGCAACGACACCCTCAACGAAGCGCGCCTGCGCCTCGAGTACTCGGATTATTTTGGTCAGTTCTACGTCGGCTACAAAGGTGACTTCACCATTGACGACCTCACCTGGGACGGGCCTTTTATTGACACCAAAACCCGTGAAGCCCTGGTACGTTTTTCGCCCAGTGAAAACAGTGATCTCTACCTCGGCCGCCAGGTACTGACCTGGGGCACCGGCGATCTGCTCTTTCTCAATGACCTCTTCCCCAAAGACTGGGTGTCCTTTTTCGCCGGTCGAGAAATGGAATATCTGAAGGCCCCCTCAGACGCCCTTAAATTCAGTTACTTTAATCAGCTCGCCAATATCGACCTGGTTTGGACGCCGAAATTTGATAGCGACACCTACATTCACGGTCAACGCTTCAGTTATTTTTCACCTCTGGCCAACGACATCGTTGCCGCCCCACCTCGGCTATCGACCGAAGAACCGGGCAGTAAACTCGACGAGGGCGAACTGGCGCTGCGCGTGTATAAAAACATTAACGGCAACGAATGGGCGCTCTATGGCTATCACGGTTATTTCAAAACCCCGGTCGCTTTTAACCCAAAGAACGGTTTCAATTATTTCCCCAAACTCTCCTCTCTCGGCGCCAGTGTGCGCGGCACCGTGCAGGGTGGTATCGGCAATATGGAAGTGGTCTGGTATCAGTCAGAAGATGACCGCGATGGCAGCGACCCTTTTATTCCCAACAGCCAGCTGCGCTTTTTAACGGGCTTTGAGCGGGAATTGGTGACGCGCCTAACCCTTGGCTTGCAGTACTACCTGGAGTGGACTCAAGATTACAGCGCCCTGAAAAAGTATTCACCGCTGCCCGATAAAGAGCCCGAAGAGTATCGCCACTTAATTACCACCCGCCTCAATTACCGTGCCTATCAGGATAAGTTGACGCTCTCCCTCTTTATTTTCTATTCACCCACGGACGATGATTACTTCGCCATGCCCAAGGTGACTTATCGGCTTTCTGACACCTGGTCCAGCGAAGTGGGAATGAACCTTTTTGGCGGCAAAGACAACTACACCTTCTTTGGCCAGTTTGAAGAAAACAGTAACTTTTTTGCCCGGCTGCGCTATAGTTTTTAACAGGCCGCAACGCATTATTTACTGTACTAACAAGCCTAACACCCATCGTATTAAGAGGAAGTAACCATGACCAGTGCCATGCATCTTATTCAGGAAGCCAAAACCAAAGTCCGCTGTATCGATCTCGCCGAAGCCAAAGTGCTGATTAAAGAGGGCGATATCACCCTGCTCGACGTGCGTGAAAAAATTGAAAATGACGCTGGGCATATTGAGGGCTCCGAACATATTTCTCGCGGCGTGCTCGAGATGCGCATCGAAAATAACCCGGCCTTTAAAGACCGTGGCGCGGCCATCCTTGTCTACTGTAAATCCGGCGGGCGCTCGGCTCTCGCAGCGGCAACCCTACAGGATATGGGCTTCTCGAATACCTACAGCCTTGAAGGTGGCTTTGATGCCTGGAGTAAACATCAGGACATACCCGAAGGTATCGTCGACTAAGGCAACTTAAGAATTGTTCAGCAAGGATGCCTGGCAAGAACCCCCAACCATCCATGCGGAGTAATAATAATGAATAATGATCTCTCTTTTCAGCAACGCTCACTCTTCCAGCAGGGCTACCAACACTACACCAGCGAGGAGCTGCAGCAAATGCAGTGGGGCCTGCGTTTTACACCCACCGCCTGCACCACGATGACCGTTATCGCACTGATCTATCAGCTGCCCTGGCTGGCTTATTTGGTTTCATGTCTGGGCCTTCTCGCCTTTTTGTTGCCCTCTGCCCACCCAATGGATCTGCTTTACAACCACCTGGTGCGCAAACCCTTCAAGGCAATTGCCCTCCCTGCCAACCCACTGCAAAGGCGTCTCGCCTGTCTCTCTGCGGGCGTGCTTAACTTCTTTGTCGGCACCTTCTTTCTGCTTGGCTGGACCAGCCTTGCCCTCGCCATTGGCGGCATGCTAGTCGTACTACAGGTCATTGTGATTACCACTCACTTCTGTTTTCTGTCGTGGATCTACGAACTCTTTATGCGCGCTTTGCATAAATGGCAGCTCCCCCTCACCCCAGAAGAGGCCGGCGAGCACCTGAAACAAGGCGCATTGCTTGTCGATGTGCGCAGCCCCGTGGAGTTTTCTAAAGCCCACTTGCCCAACGCCGTCAATATTCCGGTTGACGATATCGACGCCCAAAGCGAGCAACTGCGTGGTAAAACGATTCTGCTTTACTGCGCCAGCGGTATGCGCAGTCAAATTGCCCTGGGCAAACTGCAACGGCTTGAATTTCCAGAGGTTTACGATGCCGGTGAAATGAAACAACTCAATGGACTCGCCAGCGCGTAAGCTTAGTTATTAGCCTCAAAAGCCCACCAATTGGTGGGCTTTTTTGTTACTGCACTCCTAGTTACTGCCTTCCTAAAAGATCTATAAAAACACCCCAATATATTAGAATAATATACTTTAACTATTGCTAATGTACTGAATACTAATATACTAAGACCTCGCCCAATACTGAGGTCTACACAATGGAAGTTAAAACCTATTTCGACCAGGACACCGCAACCTTCACCCATCTAGTTTGGGACGGTAGTTCTAAACAGGCTGCGATTATTGATCCGGTACTCGACTTCAACTACCGCTCGGGCCGCACGGGTACTAGCTCTGCCGATACACTAATCAACGACGTAAAGCGGCTCAATCTAAGCCTCAAATACATTCTTGAAACCCACGCCCACGCTGACCATATAAGTTCAGCGCCCTACATCAAAGAACAATGTGGCGGGCAAACCGGCATCGGTGCCAACATACCCGCTGTTCAAGATGTATTCAAAGGCGTCTTTAACATGGCCGACTTCGCCACCGACGGCAGCCAGTTCGACTTGCTACTGAGCGAAGGTGACAGCCTTGACCTCGGTGAGCTGAGCATAAAGGTACTCGAGACGCCCGGGCACACGCCCGCCTGCCTGTCTTATCAGATTGGCGATGCCATTTTTATTGGTGATACCTTTCTGGCGCCCAGCTACGGTACTGCACGGGCCGATTTCCCCGGCGGCGATGCCAGCACCCTTTATCAATCTCTGGAGCGCATTCTCAGTTTTCCCGATGAGACCCGTCTCTACCTCTGCCACGATTACCCCGAAGCGGGCAACGATCCCCAGTATCTGTGCACCGTTGGCGACCAGCGCAACAATATTCACGTACAGGGTTCAGGTGCCGATGACTTTATTAAGCTGCGCAAAGAACGTGATGCAAACCTTGAAATGCCGGTACTCATTTTGCCCGCCATTCAAGTTAACATCCGCGCCGGTGAGCTCCCAGCGCCCGAAGATAACGGCGTCGCTTACCTGAAAATACCGCTTAATCAGATTGGTAAATAAATAGAGAACTCACTATCAATGATTAGAAAACACAGGCGGTAAATCATGCACCATTTTATTTATGCCACCATAGGTGGCTCATTACTCGGCATTTCCGCCATTATGATGATGGCACTGAATGGCCGCATCGCCGGCATTAGCGGCATCCTCTCAGGCAGCATCACCCAGAAGGGTAGTGAACGCTGGTGGCGAGTCTTATTCACCGCCGGCATTATTATTGGTGCCGCCTTACCACCATTATTGTCAGCCGATTTTGTCGTACCCGAACCTGACGCCACCTTACCGCTAGTGCTAATTGGCGGCCTGCTAGTTGGCCTCGGTACGGGCATGGGTAGTGGCTGCACAACCGGCCACGGCATTTGCGGCATCGCCCGCCTGTCAAAACGCTCACTGGTGGCAACGTGCACCTTTATGGCAGCCGCTTTTTTAACGGTGTATTTATTACGCCACACTGTTGGAGCATAAGACGATGAGCAAACAAGTAACGGCATTAGCTTCAGGTCTGGTTCTCGGTGTTGGCCTATCTATTTCAGGCATGACAAATACGGAACGCGTGCTCGGCTTTCTCGACCTCTTCGGCCAATGGGACCCAACTCTTGCCTTTGTTATGGGCAGTGGCGTCATCGTCGCATTCCTTGGTTTTAAACTGGTGCTAAAAACCCCAGGCCCTCTATTTGACGATGTATTCTCCCTGCCAACAAAAACCGATATCGATAAGCCCCTACTACTTGGCGCAATTCTCTTTGGTCTTGGCTGGGGTCTGGTGGGGTATTGCCCGGGACCCGCATTGGCAGGACTTAGCACCGGCTATATTGCACCCTTAATGTTTGTACCCGCCATGATTATAGGTCTACTGCTCAGTAAACGAGTGAGTGCGATTTTCTAACCCCATCCAGCCGATGGTTTTACCGGGGCTCGCCACGCGAACTCCGGTTTTTTTTGCTTAAAATTTATCCTCAAAGAAATTCACCGCCCGGAGCAGTTCAGCTGCGCAGCTCACAGATAGCCCAATAACGCACTGCAAATACCCAAGCTCAATGTTTTGCTGATTTCGCCGGCCATTCCAGTTAATATCCGCGCCGACCGAGCCCCTGCGTCAGACGATCACAGCCCTACCTCCCTGAAAATACTGCTTAATTAGATCGACAAATACGCATTGGCCCAACATTTAAAGCAAACAGGATATAGACAAAAATTATGCATCCCTTCGTACTAGCACTTATTGGCGGCGGACTTGTAGGCCTCGCCGCCGTGATGATGATGGGGCTTAAAGGCCGCGTCGCAGGCGTGAGTGGCATCCTCTCGAGCGCCTTTACAGATAATAGTGGCGACCGCTTATGGCGCATTCTATTTGTACTCGGCATCGCCATTGGTGGCGCAATCCCGACTCTCCTGTCAGATAACTTTATGCCACCCGTACCTGAGACCAGCACCCTGCTAGTCATCATCGGCGGTTTAGGCGTGGGCATTGGCACCGGGCTAAGTAGCGGCTGCACCAGTGGCCACGGTATTTGCGGCATTTCTCACCTGTCACCGCGCTCAATGG
>QNFO01000097.1 GCA_003646355.1 Gammaproteobacteria bacterium | reverse complement strand
TGAATCCACACTTCCGTAGCGCAAGCCAATGCGACGACCACCGTGCCCCTCATCGGGCCTATAATCAGGCTGCTTTATCAGCGACGGGGGTAATTCAACAGAAAACTGACTACGCGCTGTTAATAACAAGTGCTGTCTATTTTCAAAAACCTCATGTTGCCGATCAATTCCCACACCCGACGACCATACATCAAAAACATCCTGTCCTTTATTACTGGTTGCCTGTAAGTAAGCAAGATACTCTGCAGCCAGCTCAAGAACCTCCACCTTCGATGCCGGGGTTTTATTAAAAAACATTTCGTCATTTAATTGCATTTCGCCAAGCGCCAGGGATTTGGCAATCACTTGCTCTTCAATATCCAGGGCCTCTGTTCGAGCATTGATATTTTCCCGAAGTGAGGGTCTATACTTAACCGCCTTAAGTAAGCCCGGCGCATTCGTTATCGCGCGAACGGTATCTGCTGGCGTAGCGTCCCAATTAAAGCCCCTTGTTAAATTTAAACCAGGTCTCGCCACTTCAAGCAAGGCCAGTAGTTGGTAAGAGCAGTTTTCATCAATGAAATAATAATCAAAATATGCCGGCAGTAATTCCCACAAATGCAGCAATATATAATTGACTTCATCGGGGCTATAGCTAAGCGCATATTCCCAAATATCACGGCTTTCTATATCGCTATAGGCCTTAACACGCTCGTAATAGGGCGCTAATGTAAACCGCCCGGGATAACCCCCGGTCAAACCATTAAAAGCAAAACTTAAGCCACGGCCCTCCTCTGCATGCGCTGCAAAGTTAACTGTCCACGCGAGTAAATCAGGCTTCTTTTCTGCCTTGCGGTCAAGCCTTAAAAAAGTATGGCCAAACATTGATGCGGGGCTATTTAATACAGACACAGGAAAAATCAAAGTCAGGCTATCTGCATTCAGGTTCCGAAGCCAATTATTGAGATGACGACACTGATATGCAGGCATGACACTATTGTCTATTTCCAGCACTTTTTTTAGCCAGGCCAACCTTGCCGGAAAACGACAGGCAATAGCTTCGTTATTATCTTCTGAAGGGGCAAACAGCTTTTCTAAAGTCGCCTCTAATTCTAATTGAGGCGAGTATTTTCCTTGTCCAGATAGAAAAAACTTTTCGTCATCGATTAAGCTTTTGTCCTTCGTGCCAAATATGCTTGACGAATAATGCATTAGCACTCGCCACTCAGGGTGCAGCCAAACCCTCTCGGACCTCGCCTTTAAAAGGAGCTTATCCAGCAATTGATTTTCGGCAATTTCTTTATCGCCACCCTCTGCATTAGCAAACAAAGGGCATAGCGCTGCAAGTAGAAATAGGATGACGGAAAGATTAAATGGCAAGTCTATAGATCACAACGAAGGAATAAAGAGGCTATTGCAGAAGGGTTTTAAACGGGAAATTATTTTATACAGGAATTAAAAGCCCCACACCGAAGCATGGAGCTTTACAAGCTTAAATTTTAGCCTGAGAGACTTCTTGTTTTAAATTGGCAATCAACTCCTGCGGGGTTGTCTTAGACGAGACAAAAAGATCGGAAAAGTTATCTTTTGTCATCGTATAAAACTGATCTTTACTCGCATCGTCAATAGCAAGAAGGCTGGCCAGAGTGGTCAGATATTCTCCTTGACCCACTGACATATCAGAACGCAGCTGAGAAAAATTAGAACTCACAAATTCATCGACAGCCACATCAACTTCCTTCTCATCATCGCCATCGTCATCATTGGTACTTGTGCTAGACGTCAGGTCAGAAGAAGCATCTGTCGTCTGACCCGTTGTTTCAGAACTTGCCTCAGTAGGCGCCGTAGTAACAGCACACGATGAAAGAAAACAAACTGCACTAATTACTGCGATAATTGAACATAACTTTCTATAAGACATACTGACTTCTCCATTTAAAATCACGAACTACTTAAACACCATCTTTAGAAGTACCGGGCATCTAACCAGGGAGCAGCAATCTCCGCTTCCTGCAACTTACATCGTCTTTACCTAAGCAAAGATACAACTAATACACCAGATAATACAGCTTACCCTGCACTTAAATTAAAGCCATTAAGCCCTTACCGTCCCAGACGCCGAATCGCTGCAGTCGTCAAGAATCTGTCATAGAGGTCATCCTCATTGACACTCGTTTTATAGCCGCCAGAGATCTCTTTGACCTGGGCCAACCGAGCCATGCGATTGACCTGAATATTGTGGGCATGGACTCGAGTCCATGATGCATAGGGGTGCTTGCCATCATAAATTGTATTTTCACCATCGGTGTAAAGTGAGGCCGCACCGTCAAAGGAGCGGAACATTTCACCGCGCCGATCATAGGAAACCATTGCTAGTGGCAACAATGTGCGGGCATCAAACCAGACGCGTTTTTTACTGATCGGCGCCCGGGGAAATCTAACGGGCTCGGCTTCGACCACAATCGCTTCGGGCACCAGCTCGACATCCATATCCCAAAAGGTATTGCCTTTCGGGCCACCGTGGGTGGTGCCCTCCCAATTTTCATGTTTTGAATTCCAGCTGCGTGAAATAGCGGCGAGTGTTGGACCGCGACCCACTACTTTGTAATTACCCCAGGTCAGGAAGGGGTCGCCCGCCGTCCAGGCATCGGAAAGATAAAGTGTTGAGCCAGGAATCATCGGCTCAAAGCGTTGATTAGTGGGGAAGCGTCTCACCCGTTTAAACGCCGGCAGGTAGCCGCTCAAGTCGGGGAAGCGACGTTGGTCGTAGTGCCAAATATTCAAAAATGAAGTGCCGGCAATATCGTTGGGGCTAACAAAAAACACTGACTGATAGCGCAATTTGTCTTCATGACCCGGCCAGTAAGGTTTAGGGTCGAGCACCGTTCGAGCTACGGGTGACATTTCAGCCCAGCCCAGCTCATAGTTGTACTCAACATCACCACTCGGCCCAACATCCTCCTCTTTAATGGCGTAAAACGAGGCGTCGTGTCGGCCCCAGCTCAGGGTAATACCCGCAAACACTTCAAGGGCCGTGGTCGGATTGGGGAAGGGATTACCGCCGATCCAGGGCTTACCCTCTTTAGTCACCACATTGCCATTGGCGTCAAACATTGCTTGCCCATAATTACGCAGTGTCGCCTCGTTATACTCCCAGGCGCTGAGTTTCATAATGTCGGTAGTGGTGTCGATCATGCGCATTTGCCGGCCCATCTGCGCAATTTGTGTATAGCGGATGGGATCGAGCAGATCTTTAACATGCTCAACATTGTCGGCCGTAATCATATCGCCGGTGCTGATTTTGCCCTGAGTAAAGCCCTCAATGGACATCAACTCATCAGGGTAGACGCCGCCAATATCACCGGTATCGGCAATCGCCTTCCACAGTGGCGACAACACCCCCGTCGCCAGCACACCTTTACTCATCTGGCCAAGGAAATGCCGCCGCCCAAAATTAAAGTCGTATTTGCGAATTCTCATCATCCACCCTTATTTATAATGTTTGCTTTAGATATTTCGGTTTCGCGATTTATTTTATTGTCGTCAAACAATCCCATTTTTTTAAGTTTTTATCCAGCTCAACCTGTTCCACACCGTTCATCAAATGGCGATACACCGCCGCTTTGCCCAGTACTTTACACAGCGTTGCCGTTTCAATTTTGACTGGCGAATTGTCATTATTGCCCCCTCGCGTAGCCTCAGCATTTTGAGCTATGAGAGCAAGAGTACGCCGCTGCATGGCATCACGCCAGCGAGCAGATCCCTCAACCTGGCCTCGGGTGATTTTAGCCCAGGCTCGCTCGGCCTCAAACCAGCGCTGTAACTGCTCGGCACTTTCAGCATAGGCCACCCAGGCATTGCCGGAGTCGGGAAAATCTGCAATCAGTTGCTGGGCTATAGCGTAAGCGCGCTCAGCTTGGCCAAGGGCGTTGGCGGCGCGTATTTGCAATAAGCGCAATTGCCGCTGGTCCTGTGGCTGACCCGCGAGTACCGGGTAAAAAACATCGCCAAGCTCTAGCACCTGAGCGTAGCTTTGCTGCTGTTCTTTCGCCAATAAAAACTGATAAACCTCTTTTTGCGCCATCGCATTAGCCGGTTGACTGGCTAGCGCTGCGATAAATGGCGACAAACCCTTACCCTGCTGATATTGATCAAGGGCGCGCAGTTGTGCCCAAAACAAAACACGCCGCACGCGCTGATCGAGCATGTATTTTTTATTGCCCGGATTGGCCTTCGCCGCAGCATACATTTTATCGATGGCGGCTAAGACTGTATCGAGCTTGTCACCTAACACAGCTCGCATTTGTAAGGAGACCGCTTTAAACCAGGGCTTTTTGCGTTTGGCTCGGGGTAAACCAGCCAATGCCGCCAGCACTTTTTCGGCCTCATCGCGTTGGATGTCAAGCTCACCACTCACCACTGCCCGATTAAAAGCATTCACTGCCCGCTGTATTTGTGTCAGAGCAATGCTGCCTTTTAATTTTTTATTCTTCTGTGCCGCTTTTAAATGACGTTTTGCCTTTTCCGGATCATCACTCAATTGGGCAATTAACAAATGTGCACTGCCAGCATCGGCATCATTCGGGCTGGTACGAAGATAATACTCCGCTTCAGCCAGCACCCGTTTTCGGTTAGCGCTGTTATCGCGCCGCTGATAAAGCGCCTGAGCAACTAAAAACTTAAACTTCGGTAAAGCCTGAGCCACAGCCTGGGGCAAGTCGGTTTGATGTTGCAGGCTCTCCACTTCTGTTAAGGCATCTCGCGCCATTTGTATTTTTAACAAGGCAACCGCGTAGTGATATTGCAGTACCCGAACATTCACCCCCAACTGGAGACCACCCTGTTTTCGAAAGGCCTGATATTTCAGCACGGCGGTGTCGTACTGCTGCCAGGCATAGGCAAATTCACTATCGACGTAGAGGGTTAAAAGGCCAATATCGTGACCGGCAATTTCGTTGCGATAGGACAAAATTCGATTCAACAGAGCATCGTTCAAATAGCCCAACTCAATAACGCGCTTCAAACGCGCTGCCGCCTCAATGGCACCACTTTGAATATCGCGCTGGCGCTGTAAAAGCACGAAGGCCTGCTCCTGATAAACGCGAGCCGTCGTCGGCGTTAGTGGCTCATCCGACATCGCCGGCAAGCTGGGTAGCTCACCCTTGCGAATGGCCAGCACCGTCAATTCTGTTTCAGCCCGCACTCGCGCCGGGTTGTTTTCATCACCCGCCAGGGCTAAGACCAGACGACGAAAACGCTGCTCGGCCAGCGCATCATCGCCCCTAGCCTGTGCAACATAAGCCATACCCAGCCAACTGCCGTAGACAATACCCGGATAGAGAATACGCACCGACGAGCTCTGAAAACCGTGTTCGGCCTCATTCAGCCACTTAACCTGCTCACGCTGCCCCTGATAGGCGTGGGCCAAACCCAACTTGCCCCAGGCCTGCCAGTAATTAAAGGCTGACAGGGCATAGTTAATATCGTGCCAAAGATCGGAGCGATAGAGCGTTTCCAGCGCCGCTTCCCGGTCGCCCGTGGCCTGCTCAAGATCGCGAACCTTGGCTCGACAGCGTTTGAAAAAGCCCTCACCGCGCTGCAGTAAATAGGCGAAGTCGGCCTTATCCGCACCCTGCTCCTGCGCGCCCGCCACCACGTTGCCGTAG
>QNFO01000096.1 GCA_003646355.1 Gammaproteobacteria bacterium | reverse complement strand
CTTTCTTAAACTACTGTTAAAAAACCTGTCTTCATAAGGGCAATGCCCTTAAAGCGGCGCATTTTACCTGAAAAATTGCCCGGCGTAACCGCTTTATATCAATTGCAATTAACGCAGGGCCAAGGGGCGATTAGCCCATGTACATTCCACCGTTAACGTGGATGGTTTCACCGCTGATATAAGCTCCGCCAGCACCGGCCAGAAATTCAACGACAGAGGCAATTTCTTCGGGCTGACCGAGTCGCGCCAGGGGAATGCCCGACAGCATGGTCTCACGAGTTGCCTCCGGCAGCTCCTTGGTCATATCCGTATCAATAAAGCCCGGTGCTACGGTGTTGACTGTAATATTGCGTGAACCCAGCTCTTTTGCCAGTGCTCGACCAAAGCCCGCAACGCCTGCTTTAGTCGCGGCGTAATTGGTTTGCCCGGCATTGCCCATGGAGCCAACCACGGAGCTAATGTTGATAATACGACCCCAGCGCGCCTTGGTCATGCCTTTGGCGCAGGCCTTGGTGAGTCGATAAATGGCATTGAGGTTAGTGTCGATCACATCCGACCACTCCTCCTCTTTCATGCGCATCAACAGATTATCTTTGGTAATACCGGCATTGTTGACCAGAATGGTCGGCGCACCGTATTCCGCTGTAATCGCTTTAATCACCGCGATCACTTCTTCGCCGTCGGTGACATTGAGTTTGACCCCTTTGCCCTGAACTTTCTGCTCGGCAAAACGTGCGCTGATCTGCTCAGCGCCGCCTTCCGATGTCGAGGTACCAATAACAGTGGCACCGGCCTTACCCAGCAAATCGGCAATTGCGACACCAATACCACGGCTCGCGCCGGTCACCAGGGCTACTTTTCCTTCAAGGCTCATCTACTTTCTCTCCTCTCAATTCGACTCATACTGCAACCCGCGCAGCTTAACTTTGTGGCTGAGCATCCGCAACAGCGCTCTGCAGGTCAGCCACTTTATCAGTGGAACGCATCTGCAGCGTCTTGTCGATGCGCTTACTCAAACCACACAGCACCTTACCCGGGCCACACTCCACCGCCAGCTCAACACCCTGCGCTTGCAGCGCACCGACGCAGTCAACCCAGCGCACGGGGCTGTAAATTTGCTCGATCATCAAGGCTTTAATCGCCTCGGGATCATTTTCTATCTGGGCGTTAACATTGTGCACCAGGGGGATTTGCGGCGCGTTAAATGTCACCGCGCCAATATCACTCGCCAGCTTGTCAGCTGCCGGCTTCATTAGGGCCGTGTGAAAGGGCGCGCTCACGGGCAATGGCAATGCCCGTTTGGCACCGGCCTCTTTACACAGGGCGATCGCTCTATCGACTGCAGCAGTAACACCGGCAATGACCACCTGGCCGGGGGCATTAAAATTCACCGCCTTCACCTCTTCGCCTTCACTCGCCTGCTCACAACAAACAGCGAGCTGTGCGTCATCAAGACCCAATATTGCCGCCATCGCGCCTTGCCCTGCTGGCACAGCTGCCTGCATATAGGCACCGCGTAGGCGCACCAAATTCACCGCCGCGCCAAAATCAACCACACCCGCACACACCAGTGCCGACCACTCACCCAAGCTATGACCCGCCACCGCGACAGGCATCGCACCCTGCAGGTGCTGCCAAACTCGCCAGATCGCCACACTTGACGTTAATAGTAGCGGCTGCGTGGTTTCGGTCAGATTAATTTCTTCCTGACTACCCTCCTGTACCAGCTTCCAGAGATCATAGTCGAGTACGCCTGAAGCCTCGACAAAGGTCTGTTCGACCAGAGGGTAAGCCTCGGCCAGCTCTGCCAACATGCCAATTTTCTGTGAACCCTGACCGGGGAAAACAAACGCGAGCTTTGGGTTTTGCATAGTTTGATCTCTTGGGGTGGTTGATCTCTTAAAGGGTTGATCTCTTAGAAGACCGGCCTCTTTAAAGGCTTGGTCTCTTAGATGATGAGCAGCGCTAGTAATAACCAAGCTGGCTCTAAATAGCGCCCACAAAAAAACTTCCCGAGCAGGTGTTTAATACCCATTCAAGGAAGTTTTTTGCTATCCCGGCCAACCCGTAATGCAGCTGACCCGAACAAAGGCTTTTTAGTCGTCGTTGCCTGTGTCCATAACCTTACGACCGCGATAAAAACCATCGGCAGTCATGTGGTGACGGATATGCTTCTCGCCAGTCACGGAATCAACTGAAAGCGCGGGGCCATTGCCCAGAGCATCATGTGAACGACGCATGCCACGACGTGAACGAGTTTTACGACTTTTTTGTACGGCCATTGTTTTCTCCTAAAAGCTTGTCTCTGACAAACTTGTTTTTTACACACTTAATTTACAAAATTGGCAGTGCCGGTATTCACCCACGCCGCCATTTAACACACTATAGAAAGCTACTCGCTCTCTTTATCCGTCGAATCCGCTTTATTAGCGAGCTTCAGACTCCCCAAAACAGCAAAGGGGTTTTTCTTCTCTTCCACCGGCTCCTCAAAGTCGCCCGTGGAATATTGTCCTTGCGCCGCACAGTCCGCCTGCTCGTGATAAGAGACAATAGGCAGAGCCAGTAGTAGCTCTTCTTCTATCGCTTCGTACAGGTCAGCATCAACGTCTTCATCAAGCAACCAGCCTTCACAATCTTTTGGCAGGTTCTCAAGCTGAGCCTCGCTAATCACAATAGCCAAATCCATTTCGGCATGTAGATCATAGTCCAGGGCTGTCAAACAACGCTCACACTGCACCGACACCAGGGCATCTAGCTCGCCAGTCACTACGCGGTAGTTACTTTCATCGCGAAAAAAATTCACTTTGGCAGTCACTTCGCGCTGTATTGACACCACAGCAGCCGACAAACGCGGCAGCTCCTGAGGCATAATAATGCCTTCGTAGGTAGACCCCTGTGTACATGATTTCAGGGCATCAATCCTGCGAGGTATTACGCTGGTTTTCGAGGCGGTCGACATAGGCGCGCAATTCTAGGGATATGACATTGATCTGTCAAAGAAAATTGTACATTTTTGCACTCTGCCCCAAGCGCTACCAATACCGCTCAATTAACGACAAAACAACGCCTAAAATATGAAACTACTGCTCGCCTCATCCTCCCCCTACCGCCGCGAATTACTTTCGCGCCTGCATATCCCTTTCGATTGGCAAGCGCCAGACGTGGACGAGTGTACCCTAGCCGGGGAAACGCCCCAGCAACTAGCCCTGCGCCTGTCATCCAGCAAAGCCCGAGCACTCGCTATAAGCCATAGAGAACACCTCATTATTGGCTCCGATCAGGTTGCCTCGTGCCGAGGACAGAGCATCAACAAACCCGGTAATTACAGTAATGCCTTTAAACAGCTAAAGGAGTTGTCGGGTCAACGGGTCGACTTCTATACCGGCCTTTGTGTACTCGACAGCGCTAGTGGCCGCAGCAGCGCCGATACCGTCATCACCGAAGTGGTGTTTCGCCAACTCAGCGATGCCGACATCGACAGCTATTTAAAATGCGAGCAACCCTACGATTGTGCAGGTAGTTTTAAAGCCGAGGGCCTGGGTATTGCCCTCTTCGACAGAATTAACAGCGACGACAACACGGCGATCATCGGCCTGCCCTTAATTCGCCTGCGACAAATGCTCGAAGAATTTGACTACCGAATTTTAGAAAACTTAAGTTGAGCCAACTGTTTAGCAGGCGATGGCGCAACCAATAGTGCAAACCAGCAGCCCAACATTCTGATCAATAAAGCCAGCCACCGCTACGGCGCCACCCCACTCAAACACTTGCTATATATCCCTTTGGCAAACTCCACAACTGTCTGCTCTTTACTTTCCAGCGCCTCATGCACCGGGTATCCGTAGGCCAAAGCCAGCATCAACTCACCATCCGCACCGAGCGGCGCTAATACTTCAGAAACAGTCTCTCGTGCTGCCCCCGCCTGCCGTGCCTGCATCACCCCCTTTGCCGCATCACGCAAAACGGCACAAGCGCCGTCACTATCCGCCGAGGCAACAGCCAGACTGTCAGCCTGCTTCGCTGCCGAATGGCCACCAATGTCTAATGCATCAGTAATCCAAAACATCACCACAATCGAAGCCCCCACCATCAGCCCCCCAAAACCCATACGTTTTCTTTGCACCATACAACCCACCCATTACACGCAAATATCAAAAGTCCCTCAATTGAAGGCTTTCACTTTCAATGGCGCTGCATAGTGCGACCACAGACACGACAGGGCAACAATAAATAGAAGAATCAATAACGCAGCAATAGCACTCAACGAGTGGAAGTGAGATCAGCGAGGCAGACTCAATGACGGATTCGCGAGTGAGGAGAACAGCTCATTAACGTGGATGTACGAATAACAGTCGCTTAGGCAGCAAGTTTTTTCCGACGCGTTTTACCGGGAGCCGCCTTCTTTCGCCTTTTCCGATAGGCGGGTTTGGCAGACTTCACCCCTTTCAGCGCTACCGGTAAAGTCGCACAACTCTCTTCAATCAAGCCATGCAAGAGAGGAATTAAACTGCCCATAAAATCGCCGTAACTGGCCTGCTCGTCAACGATGGCATTTAACAGGGACTCCCACCGAGCCGTCATATCCGGCAGGGTTGTCGATTTTGGCAAGCTGTTAATCAGGCCGCAGCCAGCCTCTGTGGCACGAATCTGCTTACCCTGGCGCACTAAAAAATTACGTCTGAACAGCAGCTCAATAATGCCCGCCCGCGTTGCCTCTGTGCCAAGGCCATCACTCTCTTTCAGCACTTTCCGTACCTCGCTGTCGGTCACAAAACGTGCAATGCCGGTCATGGCGGCTAACAGCGTGGCATCGGTAAAGGCACTGGGTGGCTGGGTATTTTTTTCAACACACTCGCCCTTCTGGCACTGCAAAACATCGCCGACCTTTAAAGGTGGCAAATACTGGGTGCTACTTTCATCCGCTTCCGCTTTTTCAGGCTGCGTAGCGTTAAGGCCTTTTTTCTTGGCATTTTTACTTGCGTCTGCCAGCAACACTTTCCAGCCCATCTCTTTGACACATTTCGCCGTGGCAGAAAACAGCCCCCCGGCAATGGCAATATCAATGCTTGTCTTCGTAAATGTATGGTCGGGATAAAACTGCAATAGGTACTGCCGCGCTATCAACTCATACAGCTTCGCTTCATGGCTGCTCAACTGGCTCGGCGGCAGGGTTTTTAGGGTCGGAATAATCGCATGGTGGGCATTAACTTTGGCGTCATTCCAGGCCTTGCCTTTTAGCGTGACATCCGCGCCAGTCACGGCCGCCTGCAACTTGTCCGCCATACGGCCAATGGCTGATAAAACATCCCTTGCCTGGCGATGATGTTCACGGGGCAAATAGCGACAATCCGAGCGCGGATAAGTAATCAGCTTGTGCTTTTCATACAAAGACTGGCAGCCATCGAGCACCTGCTGTGCGCTCATCGCAAAACGCTTACCCGCATCAATTTGCAAGGCCGATAAACTGTAGGGCAGCGGCGGCGCCTGACGCCCCGGCTTGTGTTGCACCGCTGTCACCTCAGCACTTTTCCCGCCAATCCGCCCCACGACATTCTCGGCCAAGGCACGAGACAACACCCGCCCCTCCTCATCCATGTGTGGCTGACAGGCCTCACTGGGCTGCCACTTTGCGGAAAAAACGGATGCTGATTCT
>QNFO01000095.1 GCA_003646355.1 Gammaproteobacteria bacterium | reverse complement strand
GCTTTAAAAAGGGTTGTTACACTGGCCAGGAAATTGTCGCCCGTATGCAATATCTGGGTAAGCTTAAACGCCGCACCTACCGAATCATTATCGAAGATGCCAAGCCTCCCAAACAGGGGGTAGAGATTTATTCAAGTAGTGATGACAAGCTCGTAGGCAGCGTACTGTCAGCGGCACCTGCAGACGGAAAGAGCTCTGAGGTTCTCGCGATCCTGCACGAAGAGCAGGCGGATGCGACCTCCTTTATTATCGATGGCGAAACCACTGCCGTTCGTATCGCAGACCTCCCTTATACACTCACTACTGATTGATGGACTGGCTAGTAGAGTACCAGGCTCTTTTTACCTGGATGGCCGTTGTTTCGGCCTTCACTTTTGTTATCAGCTTACTGACGTTACCCTGGCTAGTAGCACGCATTCCAGTCGACTACTTCTGCCATCAAAAGCGCCACCCTACGCCCTTAAAACAAACGCATCCCGTTCTTAGGATTGCGATCTTAGTGGGGAAAAACATCTTCGGCTGGGTGCTGCTTTTGGGCGGTATCATTATGCTTTTCATACCCGGCCAGGGGCTATTGACTATCGCCATGGGCTTGTTGCTGATGGATTATCCGGGTAAATTCACCCTTGAGCGCAAGATAGCCAGTAATCCAAAAATTCTTAATGGCCTTAACTGGCTACGCGGCAAAGCCAATACCCCGCCTCTGGAAATAGACGAGGCTAGCGGTGATTAAAGCGATTCGTTATTTATCGAGAGAGAGTAATTCGATTTTATAACCATCGGGATCTTCGACAAAAGCCAGGACCGTACTTCCGTGCATCATTGGCCCCGCCTCTCTCACTACCGCACCGCCCTGAGTTTTAATTTGCTCACAGGTTGCGTAAACATCCTCGACCCCGATGGCAATGTGGCCATAGGCATCACCGAGCTCATAGCGCGAAGTGTCCCAGTTATGAGTAAGCTCAAGTACGGTATTTTCTTTTTCTGAGCCATAACCCAGAAATGCCAGGGTGAAACGGCCATCGGGAAAATCCCGTTTACGCAGTAGCTCCATCCCGAGTAATTTCGTGTAAAAAGTGATCGATTTATCCAGGTCGCCAACGCGCAGCATGGTGTGTAGTAATTTCATTATTGTGTTTCCAGGTTAAGGCTAACTATTTTGACTGCAAATTAGTATAACAATGAACATATTTTCAAACCCCCTGTAATTATTCGCTGCCACACTGCGTGTCCAGGCTATAAGTGTTACTCAATTGATAGCTCTCCGTAGTGAAGAAATCGGTTTTGGAGTATCGGTTTTCACTGTCTCAACATTTAGGCTCCGGCTTAATTATTCAGCGTAATAACAGAGCCATACCTGTGTTAAACAATAGCGAACGGAATACTACAAATAACCAGCAGATATAACTTAATCATTAGTCTCAAAGGGCATAAGCAAAATAACAAACAATCATAATTATGCCCTTTCATCAAAGCCATGAATGTTACTTATGCGCTAAGTTGTTAATAACGATACCAATATTTTGATATTTTACTTAGCCAATACAAGCTCAATTTATTATAAAAAAGTTAGCTTTAAGGTTTTAATAATTGCCTAGTTAGGAAATATGTTGACATAGTTTTTCACGACGATTAATTTGTGCCCTCGCTGAACTGACCAAAAAAACAACAGTGGCTTTTCAGCGTATACCAGAAATACTTTGTAGTACCTCGGTATTCCATAGTCTTAATAAAATGGGGGGTGTATTTTGTCCGATCAACAATATGTAAGTTCTAATCAAAGCTCTACGCCAGAGTTAAAAAGGCGTTCTACTCTTTCATCAGTGTTTAAAGGTGGTGCTTGCGCACTAGCATTGACGGCCAGTCAGGCCCAGGCCTTTGAATTTAAAGTGGGCGAGTTCGATGCCTTCTTCGACACAGTTTTTTCCGCCAGTACGGCGATGCGCACAGAAAGCGCTAAGCATCACGGCACCGCAGACCCAACAGGTAATTGGACGATATTTAACGATGCCGGTGATATTTACAGTTCACCGCTTTCGCTTTTGACAGATGCTGGCATTGGCAATGGCGATTTCGGTTTGTTTACCCGCTTTTCCTACCGCTACGACTACACCATCAGAAGTAAAGACTGTACTAATTGCGAGCGTTCAAACCTCTGGCCATTGGCTCCGGCAGGATTTAACGGCATTGGTACCCCTGATCAGCAGCTGGTTGATGGTATCGATGACCAGGCGCAAAATTTGGCCGGTAAAAAACTCACCCTTTACGACCTTTTTGTCTACGGCAATTTCCGCGTCTTAGACCACCCGCTGAATGTGCGTGTGGGTAAGCAGGTGGTGAGTTGGGGTGAGAGTAATATTATGGGTGGTGGCATTAGCCAAATGCAAAACCCAAAAGACTTGAGCAAGGCGACGACGCCGGGTACGGAAGTCAAAGAAACCTTGATGCCTCAAGAAACAGCTTATTTTAATCTTGGTATTACCGACAATATCAGTCTAGAAGCCTACTACACCTGGAACTGGCGCAACTCTGTCTTTGTTCCGGTAGGTACCTTCTTTAGCCCTTTCGACTTTTTGGGTGAAGGTTATAACCCCGACCTCTTCGTTCGCGGCATTGAATATACCGGTAGTGATGAGCCTTCCGGCGGCCAGTGGGGTGTAAACATGCACTTTATTTTGGAGTCGCTGAACTTTGCCGATTTAGGTTTTTACTACGTTCGCTCCCACGCTTACACCGGCTATATCGGTTTAGATGAGGATTACATCCCACGTAATGATCCTGCTCGGGATAATGCAATGACCCTTGCCGGTTATGAGTGGAAGTACGGTGAAGATCAAAATACCTATGGTATTTCGCTGAATGGTGAAGCCTTGTTTGGCGCCTCGTTTGCGATGGAATTCAACTTAAAGCAAAACTTTTTCGATACCCGCGAGTGTCGCAACCTGTTTGGCATTAGTGGGGTTGAGGTAGCTGATCTTGGCGACATGCAAGTCGGCGAGGCCTTTGGCCCCAAGCTCGATTTTGATCCGACGACAAGCTATGCGCCAATCATTGAAGGTTGTGATATCAACGCCAGCGATGTTTATACCTACTTGCTGAACTTTACTCGCTCCGGTGGAACCGACTTCCTCGGTGCAGACAAGTTGAATATGGTATTTGATGCCTCTGCCGTGTGGATTACCGAGCTTGAACACGGTGATAAAACTGATCGTCAAAACCTGAAGCCCAATGCCTTTGGTACCACTGTTGACCCCGGAATTTTCGAGGGTGTCGATGCCCTGGATCGTCCGATCACAGATTTCTCCTGGGGTTATGCAGCGGTTGTCGGGCTGGTGTACAACAATGTTTTTGCAAACGTTAATGTTGCACCAACGCTGATTTTTGTTCACAACGTCGAAGGTTATACCCCGGTAAATGCAGGCTCTTTAGTTGAGAACCAACGCACTGTCATTGCAAAATTGGGCTTTAGCTACCTCAGTTCGTCACTCGATCTTCAATATGTCACCTGGCTAGGTACAGCGGGTACTAATGATGATCGCGATAACGTATCCATCGTATTTAAAACAAGTTTTTGAGGAGGTCATTTAAATGACTACACGTAATATCAAAAATAGTAAATTGAGCTTGGCTCGTGCCGCTATTGCCACTCTGACAATTGCCGTAGCAACATCGAGCTACGCAGCACCGAGTGCTGAAGAATTAGCCAAGTTGGGCCTTGAGGGCACAGAGTTGACACCCGCCGGAGCGATTCGCGCAGGTAATGCCGAGGGTACAATTCCAGCATGGAAGAACGAGCCCATCGCGGTACCCGCCAGCTTCAAAGAAGGCACCTTTCACACGGATCCCTTTGCCGACGATAAAGTGCTGTTCACAATCAATGGCAGTAATTACGAAGAGCACGCCGATAAGCTGAGTGAAGGTCAGAAGAGTATGTTCAAAACATACCCTGACTATTACATGAACGTTTATCAAACGCGTCGGTCTGCGGTATTTAAGCCCTATATTTACAAGGCGGCATTGGAAAATGCACCCCGGGCCGAAGTCGTAAAAACACCCGAGGGTGTGGTTGGCTTTAAAAACGCGATTATTTCCTGGGCCTTTCCCATTCCAAAAGATGGCAATGAAGCGTTGATGAACCAGGTGACGCGCCCCATCCAACCCTGGATGGATAGCTGGGACAATGCAGCAGCAGTAACCAGTACCGGCAAATATGTGGTCAATAAATTGTCGGTACAGCAGCACTGGAAATGGAGCGAGCCAACCAACACTATTGAAGATTTTAACCCCGCTGTTGATTCGATGTTCTATTACCAGACTATTACTGCACCGGCTAAAATCGCAGGTCAGGTAGTACTGGCAAATGACCCTGTGCATTTTATGGAGAAGTTCCGTAGTGCATGGGTTTACAGTCCCGGTCAGCGTAGAGTTAAGCGTGCGCCGCAGATTGTTTACGACAACCCTTTGAGCGCAAGTGACGGCCTGGCGACCACCGACCAGAAGTTTGGTTTCAATGGTCCAAATGATCGTTTCGACTGGAAACTGCTCGGCAAGAAAGAGGTCTACGTACCTTATAACGCCTATAAGCTGAATTCCGGCGATCTTAAAGTTAGCGACATGATTACAAAGGATGCTCGCTTAAATCAGGATCTGGCACGCTACGAGTTACACCGTGTGTGGATAGTTGAGGGTACATTGCGCGAAGGTACCAAACATGACTATGGCCGCCGTGTATTTTATCTTGATGAGGACTCCTGGTGGATTATGTTGATGGATGGTTATGATCGTCGCAATCAAAGCTGGCGTCTTCAGGAGTTACACAGCGTGATGTGGTACGACGTGGGCTTCCTCGGTTCAACCCTGGAAACGTTCTACGACATGCAAGCAGGCCGTATGCTGGCTATCTTGCTTGACAACGAAGACAGCGCTCCCGACTTCAGTATTCGTCTCAATGATGATTACTTTACGGCTTCATCAATTCGACGTCGCGGTACCCGTTGATTTGATAGTCTAAACTGAAGCTAGTCATATAAACGTCGACGGCCCTTAGGTTTGTCGGCGTTTTTTTTGAATTGTTATTTTTAAAAAGTAATGTACTAAGGCCTTTGCTGAAAACATTCGATATTACGCGCCGGGGCAAGATTCTTGCAGGAGATACTGGCAGACTTTAATCGCGTACTTCTCATATCAAGCATTGTCTTTCGCCATATCGTACCCAGTAGACTGAGTACAGCAATGAAAAAAAGCGCTCTATGGCAGCCTTATTATGGATCGTGCTGAATATTTAGGGACTGTTCGAGCCGGCTATGGCGCCTTCGATGAAGGCTTATCGTGATTACTGAGTCTACGAGATTTTTATCCATGCCCTGTCAGCGCTATGCACTTGAACAGGGCCACATAGATTTTACCCTGGATTTAGCCGCAGATTTAATTCCCGCGTGATACATGCAGATTGCCTGCATGTATCACGCGAACAGATACTTAAATTTTATCTTTTACCGGCAAGCTCTATCGCAACTGAAGGCTTACCACGCCTTAAATCCATGTACTTTTCTAACTTATGGCATCGTAAAAAATAAAAACAGGAACCCGGTCAGCCCTATTAATTGACGGCCTTAATTAATAAATACAGGGGTCGCAATATATTCCCAAACAAT
>QNFO01000094.1 GCA_003646355.1 Gammaproteobacteria bacterium | reverse complement strand
ATCTTGAATGAGCGTCAGTAACGGGCGCAGTTCACGGACGATGGTGATGGAGGTAATACTCCTGTCGCTCTTGTCACTCAGGTTGACACGGATTTCGCCGACATGGGGGCCGCGCTTATTGGCGGCACCGCGCAACAATCCATTAAAGTCGATGACGCCGGATTGGCCAATCCAGGTTTGGTAGTTGGTAATGTAAAGCTGATCGCGAAGTACGGTGCCAACTTCTCGGGCGACCTGGTCGGTCACTTCAACGGCTGTATTTTCGGGCATATCAATGGTGATGTTAAAGGTGTTCTTGCTGTCTTTCGGCAGCATGGCTAATTCCACACCGAGAAAAGATTGCGGCCCTGAGATACCCGAGGGGCGCAAGAACTGCCAGGCTGGCTGTAGTACGGCCAGGCCGATGGCGACAATAATCAGGGCAAAGACTTGCAGGCGCAAAGGACGATTGTCGATTAAAGGCTTGAGAATTCTCTCGTAAATACGAGTCAGGCGGGAGCTAGTGTCGTATTCATTCATATCGACGTTTTCACCACCATTGCCGGTTTTAATCCAGCGGAAGCAGGCCCAGGGTGTTACGACGTAGGCAATAATAACCGAGGCGAACATGGCAATGGGTACGTTGAAGGCGAGGGGGTAAAAGTATTGGCCGACCATGCCGCTGAGAATAAATTGCGAGGCGAAAACCAGCATCACGGCGAAGGTCGCGAGGTTGGTGGGATTGCCAATTTCATTGGTGGCGAGAATGGTTGCCTGCGCTTTGTCTCCACCATTGAGGGAGGCGTAGTGGCGGTGAATGTTTTCGACCACCACGATAGCGCCATCGACTAGCATGCCGAGGGCCAGGATGAGTGCGAATAGTGTTACCCGGTTAATGGTGGGTCCAAACAGGTAATCGGCACCGAGAGTGAGGGCGAGAATTAAGGGTACGGCCAGGCCAACGATGGAAGCTTCTTTCCAGCCGAGGAAAAATACGGTAATGACGAAGACTGAAATCAGGGCGATGCCAAGGTTTTCAATCAAGAGGTTAACGGCGTCATTGGCTTTTTTACCATCGTTGCGCGTGACCACGACTTCGATACCGGCGGGAATGATGGTGCGCTTCATTATTTCAAGACGCTCCAGCACTTCGTCGGCCATAAATACGGCATTACTACCGGTGATTTTGGCCACGGTGATGGTCACCGCCGCAAGCTCGGGGTCAGCATATTGGTCGAAGCGAGGATCGGCCTGGCCAAAAGCGAGCCGGCTCAGAGTGTCGCGCTCGGTGGTGGGGCCATCGACAATGGTGGCGATGTCGGCCAAATAGACGGGTCGTTGGCGATGGGTGCCAATAATGAGTTTTTTAAGCTCATCGGCACTGGAGAATTCGCCTTTAAACATGACCTGTGACAGGGTGTTGTGAGTAACTTTTGTCCCGAGAGGGGCCGACAAGTTGGCAGTGACCAGGGCCTGGCGAACCTGGTCGAGAGAGACGCTAAATGCCTTGACCTTACCGGGGTCAATTTCAATGGTAATTTCTCGGTCTCGACCGCCGCGCACAGCGGTGTCAGAGACTGTTTTTAAACTGCGTAAGCCTTCCAGTACGCGATCGGCAACGCGCTTTAGCTGGTAGTCGTTGTAGGTTTGCGAAGCCAATGTCACGGTGACGATAGGTACGGTATCAACATCAATACTTTTAATCAGTGGCATTGGCGTGCCAGCGGGTAGTTTGTCCCGCTGGCCGAGTATCTGGTCATAAAGTTTAACGAGTGATAGTTGTTTGTCCTCGCCAACTTCAAATTGCACCATCAAGATACCGACCGAATTCATCGAACTCGAAACAACGTGGTCGACCCCGGTGATTTGTTTGACGATATTTTCCAGGGGTTGCACCAGTAGATGCTCGATCTCTCTCGGCGAGGCGCCGGGCAGTGTGACAATAACGTGGGCCCCGGGAACGATGATTTGTGGGTTTTCCTCGCGTGGCGTATAGGCAATGGCGACAATGCCCAATAACAGGCAACCAAGGACGAACAGTGAGGTGATTTTGGACTGGACAAAAAAGCTGGCCAGCAGTCCAGCTGGGTTGAGGCGAGGCTTACTCACCGTTAGCAACCTCCGCGAGTACCCGATCATCTTCACTGAGGCCGGCCGTGGCTGTCACGACAATGCGCTCTCCCGCTTTAAGCCCTGCAGCAATTTCTATCACCTCGGGCCACTGGCGTTTGGGCCGTACCCAGCGGAAATGTATACGCTCATTTTCATCTACTACGTAAACACCATCGAGACCGCCCTTGATGATGATGGCGCTGCGGGGTACGACAAGGTTATCTTCCTCACCGACCTTGAAATGGGCGCGACCAAACATGCCGGAATGTAGCCCGGTGATGTTGGGCAGTTTGATTTTTACTTTGTAGGTGCGAGAGATGGGGTCGCCGGCATGAACAATTTGCGCAACGCTACCGATGAGGTCTTCAGACGCATTGTCGATAGCCAGGCGCACGGTATCGCCAATATCAATGTGGAGTAGTTGGGACTCGGCAACGAAGGTTTCAAACAGCAGTTGGTCGCGGGACTCGAGGGTCAACAGGGGCACGCCGGGGGATGCGAGGTCGCCAGCTTGTTTATAACGAGCGGAGATAATGCCGTCGGCCGGGCTTTCAATATGGCTGTATTGGCGCTGGGAGCGTGCCGTGGCGAGGGCGGCTTTAGCACTGGCCAGCCCTTCTTGGGCCGTGTTGTATTGCAGGCGAGTTTTGCGCAGTTTGACCTCTGAAATACTGCCTTCTTTAAAGAGTTTTTCGAAGCGCTGGACATCGGAGGAGAGGTCTTTGCTGAGGGCTCGCGCCGAATCGACACCGGCCTGGGCTTGCAGAATGGCATTTTCAATGCCGACATCATCCAGGTTAAGTAGCAACTGGCCACGCTTTACCAGGTCACCTTCACGCACCGTCAGGGTCTTGATATAGCCGATTATTTTAGAGCTAATGTCGATGCGCTGATCAGATATGACCGAGCCGATCACTGTGTATTCATTCGCTAGTGTCGTTTCGCTGAGGGTCATGATGGGCAGTGTCCACTCTTTGGTGGTGCGAGTGAGCTCCTCAGGTTGGTCATTACAGCCCAGTAGAGCGCTGGATAAAAGTAGGAGGCTAGCGAGTGTTACGCGGGGTGTGGACATGGGATCCCGTTTTCCTGATAAGTGTTGCGAAATGTGTGTGGTGAGCTTAATCATAGACCTAAGTTGTTAATTTGTGGGCAGGCCGTTTGTCAAAAGATTGATGATATGTGCGCTAATCACCTTTGGCTTGTCGTGCACAGCTTTGTTGCCGGGCAAAAACTGTCGGCCCTGTTGGCTTTGAAAGTGACAGAGCACGAGTCCGATAATTGAGATTGACAGCATGTGGGGGTCGTAAGGGGGACTGAATTTTTCCGCTAGCGTTCTAGTCGTCATAAACAAATCAGAAAAAACACCTTTAACAAGGCTCTGCATACGTGCCGGATTACTATCGAGCAAAACCCACTGCAGCAGTTTTTGGAAATCTTTTTCTCTGTCTAATGTTTGGACAAACCAGGTGATAAAACTTTCGAGATTGGCGATGGGGTCGCTGCTACTCTCGATAAGATCTTTCGCCGCGCTAGTTTTGGTTTCAAAGGCATGTTTAACCGTTTCGAAGTACAGCTCTTCCTTGTCTTTAAAGTGGTAGTACAGGGCCGCTGGTGTTAGTTCTATTTGGCTGGCGACATCGCGTATGGACACACCATCGAAACCGGACCTGGCGAATAAAGGAACGGCGAGGCTGAGAATATCTTCTCGTGATTTACGGGGTGTGCTGGGCATCAGGCAGACTCTAGCGGGTCAAAAGTGTGACTTAACGAACGTTTAGTTAATTTTAATCCCTGCGCCGGACTAAAGCAAGAGACAGGCAGGGTGAGTGTGAATTTTTTGGGGTACTTAATGACGAGTGCTGCTTGGCTTGACGATTAAATCCAGCGTCTGACTCTGGATCGGTAATCATCAAAGCCTGATTCGAAGCGCTGCCTGAGATGTTTCTCCTCTGGCAAAATAACATAGTGCTGTAGCAGTCCTATATTCAGGGGCAGAAAAATGGCCAGCCACATGTTGAGTGTGGAAAAAAACATAGCGAGTAAAAGGAGAGTGAAGCCAAGATAAATTGGATTGCGAGAATAGCGAAAGGGTCCACTGGTGACCAGGGTGGCGACAGCCCTGTGTGGCAGCAGGGTGGTTTTGTTGGATTTTAAGGTGCGGATAGCCCAGGCGATGAGTAGTAGTGAGCTGATCAATGCAGCGGCGGCAAGTTTGTCGTTGATGGCTGGCTCTGTGGTCAAAAACTCAGGGGCAGCAAGGGGTATATATTTATCCAGGAAATAGCCGCCGCCGACACAGATTAAGGGATAGATGGCCGGTGGTAGCGGCATGTCTGCCCCGTCAATGTGGTCTGGCGTTGGATCTGTCATTGGCTGTCCTCATTTTTTGAGCGGATGCAGGCACTAATTTGTGTGCCTAATTATGTCTGCTGCGACCTTCATTTTCCAGATTGACGGCGAAGCGGCTTATTAAGCTACTCACCGCGACTTCAACAGTGAGAATTCTCGGCCCTAGCGAAGCAGCAGCAAAGCCGAGTTCGGCAAACTTTTCAATTTCGTAGGGAATAAACCCGCCCTCTGGGCCGATGGCAAGCGTCAGCGCGTTCAGTGGGGTAGACCCTATCGCCTCAGTTGCCTGGGGGTGAGCGACGAGCCGTGTTGAATTAGCAGCGATAGTGTCGAGTTCATCCTCGACAAAGGGTTTGAATAAGGGGTGCAGATGAACCTCGGGCAGCTGGGTGTCGATGGACTGTTCAAGGCCGAGTATTAACTGCTCGTGGATTTTATCCGCTTCGAGAAAAGGGCTTTGCCAGTAGCTTTTTTCTACCCGCCAGCTAGCAATTAAATGTATGTGTTTAATGCCCAGGCTGGTGGCGGCCTGCAAAATGCGGCGCAGCACTTTCGGTCGAGGCAGGGCCAGGATTAGATTAATGGGCAGTGCAGGGGGTGGGGTGTCAGTGAGTTCAATGCTTAGTTCGGCGATATCACTGTCGATGCTAAGAAGCTGTGCTCGGCCTATTTTTCCATTGAGCCGCCCCGCTTTTAAATAATCACCGGGTTTGGCTTTGATGACTTTGTTTAAATGTAGCAAACGTCGGCCACGTATTTGTACGTGCTTGTCGCTAATAAAGTCGTCGGGGTGGAGGAGTAAGAGGTTCATTGAGTTACGCATTAGCAGGATAAATTGCCTGCGTAACTATTTCGTTAAATAGTTATTGGTGCCCCGGAGAGGATTCGAACCTCTGACCTGCCCCTTAGGAGGGGGCCGCGCTATCCAGCTGTGCCACCGGGGCAGTTGATGCAGGCATCGTTTGTGCGGCGCTCATCTTAACGGTAGGGCGCGTGCTACTCAATAGGGGATACATGCCGGGTGTTAAATCCTGCCCGTAGTGAGTCGGCTTAAAGGCTTTCTAAGGGTAAAAAGGATAGACAATAGGGATGGTGATGAGGGCTATGGTTGTGTAAAGCAGGGAAATCGGCAGGCCGGTTTTTAGATAATCTAATAATTGATAATTACCGGCACTGTAGACCATCAGGTTGGTTTGATAACCGTGGGGTGAAATAAAACTAGCACTGGCGCCAAAGGCGACAGCCATAATAAAAGGCATGGGGTCTGTTTGGTATTGGCTGGCCATGCTGAGCGCAATGGGGAAGACGAGCACGGCTGCTGCATTGTTGGTGACCAATTCTGTGAGTAGCAGAGTGAGTATGAAACAGGCGATT
>QNFO01000093.1 GCA_003646355.1 Gammaproteobacteria bacterium | reverse complement strand
CGCTGGTCACTGTAATTACTGGTCAAGGTTATGCCAATGACGAGAACGGCAATACCGAGATGGGCAATCACCATGCCCCAGTAGCTCGGCTTCAAACGACCAAGGCCCGCTAACAGCCCACGGGAATGATCGGATTTCTTCCAGACATCTTGCAAGGTAATAAGTGTTAGCCACAGCGCTGCCGTTAAGCCGAGCAGCGAGGCAACTTTCAAACTCCAGCCCGCCAATAAGAGCCAAAGTACTGCCAGAACAGGGCTAATTAGCAAAGGCGCTTTTAATAGGCTAAGTAATCTACCCGAGGGCTGTCGCTTCCATTGCAAACTGGCACCAACACCCATAGCCAGTACGAGCAATAGCCCGAGGGGGACGAAGAAAAAATTAAAGTACGGTGGGCCAACAGAGATTTTGCCCCAGCCCAGAACATCGGCCACTAGCGGATACAGCGTGCCCAATAACACCATCGCCAGCGTCACCACTAGCAGCACGTTGTTTAACAGCAAGCCGGCCTCGCGAGACAACCAATTGAAGCTAGCTGTCGCACCCAATGTTGAACTGCGCATGGCAAAAAGCAGTAACGAGCCGCCAATCACAACCCCAAGAAAGGCCAGAATAAACACACCACGAGTGGGATCACTTGCAAAGGCGTGAACCGAGGTTAGCACCCCTGAGCGCACCAGAAAGGTGCCCAATAAACTCAGCGAAAAGGCGAGTATTGCCAACAGCAAAGTCCAGCTGCGAAATAAGCCGCGTTTTTCCGATACCGCTAAACTGTGCATTAATGCGGTGCCGGCGAGCCAGGGCATGAGCGAGGCATTTTCGACCGGATCCCAAAACCACCAACCACCCCAGCCGAGTTCGTAGTAAGCCCACCAGCTACCGAGGAAAATACCCACGGTTAAAAAAGACCAGGCGGCATTGGTCCAGGGCCGTGTCCAGCGCGCCCATGCCGAATCCATACGCCCCGCCAACAAAGCCGCAACGGCGAAGGCGAAGGCGACCGAAAAGCCGACATAGCCCATATACAACATGGGTGGGTGAATAATCAGGCCGATATCCTGCAACAAGGGGTTGAGGTCTTTGCCATCCATCGGCGGAAAGGGCAAAAGCCGTTCAAAGGGATTCGAGGTGAGCAGCATAAACAGATAAAAGCCGACGGCGATCATGCCCATCACCGATAGCACGCGGGCCACCATATCGGCTGGCAGGGTGCGACTAAAGATGGCCACCGCTAGCGTCCAGCCAGCGAGTATCAACACCCAAAGTAGCAGCGAGCCCTCGTGTGCACCCCACACGGCGCTAACCTTGTAGTAATAAGGTAGCAGCGAGTTTGAGTTGTTGGCGACGTAGGCAACGGAAAAGTCGTCCTGTAAAAACACCGTCACCAGACAGGCGAAGCTAATAGCAACAAAGATAAACTGCCCGCAACTCAGGGGCCGGGCCGTCGCTATCCACAGAGACTTATTAGTCAGCGTTCCAGCCAGTGGAATTAGCGCCTGAGCGAAGGCCAGGCAGAGGGCCAATATCAGGGCGAAATGGCCCAATTCAGCAATCATTAGTAGGCGGCCTCAGGGGTGTTCAGTGCTTTGCTTTCCGATTGCTGAGCCGCATCGCTCGCTACTTTTGCTTTTTTATCGATGGCTTGCTGCATGGCATCGGCGACTTCTGGCGGTGTGTATTCTTCATCGTGTTTGGCGAGTACTTGCTGGGCGACAAACTCGCCGTCATCACCCAGGGCACCGGTGGCGACAGCTGCCTCGTCCTCAGCAAAAAGATCGGGCAAGATACCGGAATAATGAATCAACAAGGTTGCTGATCCATCGGTGACGAGGAAGGTGCTGTCGAGTGAATCGCTCGCTCGCTGCAAGCTATCGACCACCACCATGCCGCCAACGCGAATCTGTGTATTGGTCGGTGCCTCCCCAGCCGCAACCTGGGATGGGGTATAAAACAAATTAATATTTTCCCGCAGGGCGTAAGTCAATAAGCCGACAACAAGCGCCGCAATCACCACAATAAATACCACAACTAACAAGCGTTGTTTACGCGCTGCCTTCATTAGCTTTCACCTCTTTGCCGCTGTGCTTGCATACGTTGGCGCAGGTCGGCAAGCAGTGCCCGCTGGCGACGCAGAGGCGCAATCGCCAACCAGGCCATAATTGCCAGGCTGAGACCATAGGCAGCCCAGACATAGGGGCCGTGAC
Organism: Gammaproteobacteria bacterium; assembly: GCA_003646355.1. The sequence goes on along the minus strand of QNFO01000093.1, from coordinate 3,648 downwards.
CACCCATCGCTATAAAAGCATCGAAATTTTCAAACTGAAACATTGGCTGTGTTCTCTTTGTTTCGCGAAATTCTAATAAGGCTAAAACGATTTCGGTTCAGCAAGCTCTTTCACCCAGCTTGTACGGCGTTCACGCAGAAGAATTTCTGTGCGCGTATTCAGCAGCAAGACCAGGGCATAAAAGCAGTAGAAACCAAGAATCATCACCAGCAGGGGCTTAAACATATCGGGGTGCATAGAGGGCGCACCACTCAACTTGATCGTCGCTGGCTGGTGCAGTGTGTACCACCAGTCCACCGACTTATAAATAATGGGGATATTCACCGTACCCACCAGGGCTAAGATGGCGCAGGCTCGAGCGGAGGTCTCACGTGTACTGAAAGATCGCGACAGGGCAATAATACCGATATAAAGAAATAACAGCACCAGCATGGAGGTAATTCGCGCATCCCAAATCCAGTAAGTACCCCATGTTGGCTTACCCCAGATAGCCCCGGTAAACAGCGCGATAAAGGTTAAGGCAGCACCCAGTGGCGCAGCGGCAACCATCACCATATCGGCCAGCTTCATTTTCCAGATCATACCCACCGCTCCCGCCGCCGCCATGATGTAGTAACCCGCCAGGGCCAAAAAAGAGGCTGGCACATGGATGTAAATAATACGAAAGCTATTACCCTGCCGTGCATCCTCGGGCGCAAAGGCGAGGCCCCAAACGACACCCGTGACAATTAAGACTACGGAGGCCAGAGCCAGCCAGGGTAAAAACTTGCCGCTGATCTGATAGAACCAGCGCGGCGAACCCAACTTGTGAAACCACTGCCACATATTTAATGTCCTGTTAGAGCCAATCGACTAAAAGCCAATTAGCCGTTGATACCGACTTTGAGTGCGCCCGCTGCCGCAAAGGGTGCCACCAATAAAGTAAAGGCCGAGGCTGCCGCCAACATGGCCATCACGCCACCGTAGCTCATACCATCGACCGCCCGTTGCACGGCACTAGTGCCGAAAATCAACACCGGCACATAGAGGGGCATCACCAGCAATGACAATAAGACACTGCCCTTGTGCAAAGCGACGGTTAACGCCGCACCGACTGCGCCAATTAGGCTAAACACTGCCGTGCCCAATGTTAGGCCCAGCATGAGGGGCAGAAAGCCCGCTTCCGGCAGCGACAACATCAAACCGAGTAAGGGCGAAAACAAAACCACGGGTAAACCGGTCACCAGCCAGTGGGCGATAATTTTGGCCAGCACCAATAACCAAAGAGGCTGGGGGCTGAGTATTAACTGCACCAATGAGCCATCGTCAAAGTCGGCCTGAAACAAATTATCAAGGGCCAGTAGTGTCGCCAGCAAGGCGCTAATCCAGATCATACCCGGGGCCATTGCCGCCAACCGAGCGGGTTCGGGGCTAATCCCCAGGGGCACCAGTGTCACCACAATCAGGAAAAAAAACAGCGGATTAAGCAGATCACCACGATGGCGCATAGCGATAGACAGGTCGCGATGAATAACACCGAAGAAAGCACCACTCAGCGTCGTCATCTTAAAGCTCAGCCTCTGCCATAGCATGCAGCGCCAGGGTGCGAACAGTCGGGTTCGCTAGCGGTTGATGACTGCTCAAGACCACGGCCCCACCCTTTTCGACGTGGGCGAGTAATAGCGCTTCAAGATCGGCAATGCCCTGAACATCCAGCGCCGTGAGTGGCTCATCGAGCAACCAAAGGCGGGCTTGGGTCATACACAATGTCGCTAGCGCCGCTCGGCGTAACTGACCGGCAGACAAGGTATAACAGGGGACATCTTCAAAACCGGCCAGCCCGATACGGGCAAGGGCTTCTCCGCTAGTGCAACGGGACAGCGGCTGTAACTTACTGAGCCACTGCAGGTTTTCACGGGGGGATAAGGATAATTTAAGGCCGGGCTTGTGGCCAATAAACGCCACATCGGCCAAATACTGCTGGCGACACTGGGAAATATCACTACCCTGCCAACGCAGAGTGCCAATATTAACGGGCTGAATGGTCGCCAGAATATGTAACAGCGTGGTTTTACCACAGCCATTGGGGCCGGTAATTTGGAGGATTTCACCCGTATTGATTACGCCAGACAGATCACTGAACAAGGGCCAGTCATCCCGCTCGAAAGTCAGCGCTTGAAACTCCAGTAGTGGTTGTGACGACAAGCGCAATGCCCTCCATAAATGAAGGCCGCATTATGCCCCAAAAGCGTCGTTTCTGCAGGCCTCTTAGCGTGACCGTTAAGAGGCTAGATCGGACTTATTCGAACTCGTAATCAGCGATTTGCTGCTCGAGCCGTCGCTCTTCAAGTTTTTCTTCGAGACGGCGTCGCTGCTCACTGGTAATAGTAACGGCTTTCTTGTCTTCGCGGGGTGTATCGAGCTTACCTCGCGGTTCACTGTAGGGCTCTTCTAAGCCTTCAAATTCATCTTCACTCATACCGAAACCTCCCAACCTCGATACCATTAATTTAAAACGTCTCTATGAAACTAGACTTTGCCTTAACCTCCCGTTGAGCAATCACTAGCTAAATAAAGTACGTCAACCGCCGACCCTATCCGCTTAATCGCGTTATGAGCCGTTGGTCGAAAAATAGGCCTATAAACCTAAGCCGTCAAGGAAGTTAAACCTATAAAAAGAACTACTGCTCATAAGTTATTTTTGTAAGGCGAGGTAGCTCTTCGAGATAAATCAGATCCTCGGGGCGGTCAATATCGTTGAGAACAGGCAATTCATGGTGCGACAACAGTAAAGCAGCCAATCTGGCTCGCGTCTGCGCCAGTACACGAGAGGTACTCCAGTCCACACCCTCAAATACTTTAGGTTCCACTTTTTTCATAGCAATTAGCACATAGCCACCGTCTTCAGCTGGGCCAAGTACAACATCGACAGAATCGAGAGCGACGATGGCATCGCGTAAATAGTCGCTATTAATGGCAGGGCAATCACTGCCGATAAGAAGCACTGACTTCTTGTAATTAAGAGCCGCTGCGATAGCTCGGCACATACGTTCACCGAGGTCGGCACCCTGTTGAATCCTTATCTCTGGCTGAGGCTGCAGACTTTTAAAAAAGATATCGCCGCCTTCACCGCTCACCCAAAGTTGACTCGGACAAAGGGCTTCACGGTGAATTGTGTCGTGGGTTCGTTGCACCAGTTGACAGTGAAGTTCAAGACTTTGCCGTTCACTCAACACCGGCTGCATACGGGTTTTTACCTGACCCAGTAGCGGCGCTTTTGCAAATTGAATAAGCAGGGCCTCGGGGAATTCGTAGCTCAAAACAACTCCCTCACCTTAAGCACGGGCTTTACTTATCTCAAACATGGAAAGCTAGCATTAAGGCTTTTCAGGCGGGTAGTAACGCTGCTCAAGAATTTCTGGCGAGGCGCCGAAGAAATAGGCCAGCCGCAGGCGCCACATAAGGAGAATCGTCGGCCAAATACCATCCCGCTGCCACTTGCGACCAGAGGTCTCCGCCCTCGCGCTGACAAAGAGAGGGCGAGATTTTTTCTTCAGCCGCTTGCTCAGGTCAATATCTTCCATCAAGGGGATATCGGCAAAACCGTCAATTTGTTCGAAAACTTCACGCCTCACAAACTGGCACTGATCACCCGTACTAATGCTCGTT
>QNFO01000092.1 GCA_003646355.1 Gammaproteobacteria bacterium | reverse complement strand
TGAGCTGGTAAAACGCTCACCACTCGCGGGAGAGCAGGGCGGCTTAAGCGGTTGGCCCGTGCGTGAGCGGGCTACCGAAGTGGTTGGTAAGCTGGCCAAAGAACTCGACGGCGCGCTGCCGATTATTGGGGTGGGTGGTATCGCCAGTGGTGAAGATGCCTGCGATAAGATTAATGCCGGGGCCAAGTTGGTGCAGGTTTATACCGGGTTTATTTATCGCGGCCCGGGTTTGATTTGTGAAGCGGTTGGGGCCGTGGCGGCGATGGATTAATAGTTTTTATTCTGTTTTGTTTTCTGGCAGCTTGAGCAAACGTTCGCTGCGCCAGACACGGATGACATGAATTGAATCTTGTTCTCTCAAATAAACAATGCGAAAAGGAGAGTGAATAAGCTCCCTGATTCGCTCTTCTCCAAATTCGGGTACTACTCTTCCAATATTCGGATTATCAGCCAATGTTTCAATATGCTTAAGAATGGCCTCTAAAAAATCCTTGCCGACTTGAGGGACTCCCTCAGCTTCGTAGTATTCGTTGATAGTTTCTAGATCGCTATAGGCCGAGTTGGCGACAAAGATCTTCACCTATGTGATGCCTAGGTTTTTCCTAACGTCATTCAGTTCGAGCTCCTTACCTTCGCGTACCTCCATCAAGCCTACGGCAACAGCTTTCATAAACTCCCGCTCTTCTTCACCTTTTTCATATTCATCAAGAGCCTGCACCACTGCAACACCTCTTCCCCGGCTGGTGAGTAAGATGGGGCGGTGGGTGTTTTTGGCATGGTTGACCACCTTGCCGGGGTTAGCCTTTAGGTCGGTCAGGGGGATGATGTCTTCGGAGAATTTAATGGGCATGGGTTTAGCTCGCAAAGCAAACAATAACAGCTACCAACTATAGCACCCGTTGGAAGAGCGATTAAAAATTAATAGCATAGTGACTCGTTCAATAAAATACCTGTCGTGTCTAACGTGATCCCCCTTGAAATTCTAACAATGTTAACCGATGTTGTAGATCACAATAGAGTTATTAGTCTAGCCCTGCGGTCGAAAAGGCTTCAAGGTATAGGTCACACAAGCACCAAACAAAAAAGCCACACCGACAAAATAAAAGGCATCGTTATAGGCCATAACCATACTTTCCCGCCGGGCGATGGCGTCGATGGCGCGAATGGCTTGTTCCTGGGCGAGGAAGCTGTCTGCACCGAAACCTGAAAAATAATTCTTCAAACTGTCTAAACGCTCAACCGTTGCTGGGTTGTAGAGGGAGATGTTTTCTACGACATGGCTGGAGTGAAATTGCTGGCGAATCGATAAAAAGGTGGCGAGAAAGGCGATGCCGACAGCGCCGCCGAGGTTGCGGGTTAAGTTGTAGAGGCCGGATGCGGAGCCCGCCTGGGCCTGTTCAATGCCGACGGTGGCCATTACGGCGAGGGGAATGGAGAGGAAGGGTTGGCCGATGCCGCGTATAAAGTTGGCGAGCAGGAGTTGGTCGTAGCCGGAGTCTGCGTTCATGTGAATATTAATCAGGCAGCTCCAGGCGAAAATCACACAGCCAAAGGCGACGAGGTGGCGCAGATCGACCTTCTTCATCAGACGCACGATTAAGGGCACGGCAATTAATTGCGGGAAGCCAAACCACATCATGGTGACGCCAATTTGCAGGGCGTTGTAGTCCTGTATTTGCGCGAGGAATAGTGGGGTAATAAAGATGGTGCCGTATAAGCCGAGGCCAAGAATGACGCCAATCACATTGGCCATGCCGAAGTTCCAGCGGCCCAACAGGCGGATGTTAATAAAAGGGTTGGGGCCCCATAACTGGCGATAGAGAAAGATTAAAAAGCAGGTGCCGGCGAAGATGCTGCCGTTAAGCACAGACTGCGACTCTAGCCAGTCGAGTCGGTTGCCTTCTTCGAGAATAACAATCATTGCCCCGAGGGCTGCAGATAAGGTGAGAATGCCGGCCCAGTCAGCTTCTTTAAGCATGCCCCATTTACTGCTGGACTTGCTGAGACCCCAGGACAAAATCATGATCATCAACGAGGTGGGGATGACCTGCAGATAAAAGATGGATTCCCAACCGTAGTTCTCAGTCAGGAAACCGCCAAGTGTGGGGCCAATTGAGGGAGCCTGGGTGGCGGTGAGGGAAAACATGGCAATGCCCAGAGGTTGTTTGCTGGGCGGTAGCAGGGTGAGGATGACGGTAAACGAAAGGGGAATAAAAGTGCCGCCGGCAAAACCGGCAATGGTGCGAAACACCAGCATGGATTCCAGGCTCCAGGCCATGGCGCAACACAGGGTGGCGGCAAGAAAAATACTGGAAGCGGTAAGGACAAAACGGCGCAGGCCAACAACTTGTACCAGCCAGCCGGTGAGGGGAATAACCACCACCTCGGCGGTGAGGTAGGCAGTGGAAATAAATGAGCCCTCGTGCAAGGTTGCGCCGAGTGCGCCCTGAATATCCTTCAGGGAGGAGTTGGTAATCATAATGTTGAGCACGGCAATAAAAGCGCCGATAACACTGCCCCACACGGTAAACCAGGTTTTTAATGAAACGTAATCTTCATCTACAACTGGGGTGGCGGGGTTTGTATCTGTCTCTTCCAGGGCTGCCGTTGTATCACTCATGAAGGCTTGCCGTTACTTATTATTATGTTTGTCATTTAACTTAGTTCAGCCGGGTTTTTTCATCAGGGCGATAAAACCGAGGCTGACGATAAAGGCCGCACCCATAAAATAAAAACAGTCGTTGTAGGCCATGATGAAGCTCTCGCGCCGGGCGATGGCATCAACAGCGCGAAGTGCTTGTTCCTGCGCCAGTATGGGGTCTGCACCGAGGCCGCCAAAATAATTGGCAAAGCCCTGCAGTCGCTCCATGGTGAAGGGGTTGTAGGCACTGATATTTTCCACAATATGGTTAGAGTGGAATTGTTGGCGTAGTGACAAAAAGGTTGCTAGCGTAGCGATGCCAACGGCACCCCCCAAATTGCGCAGTACATTAAACAGGCCCGAGGCTGAGCCGACCTGTTCTTTTTCAATACCGGCGGTGGCGATAACATTGAGCGGCACCATAATAAAAGGCATACCGAGGCCGCGAACGATGTTCGGCCAAACCAGATGGTCGTGGCCATAGTCGGCGCTCATATGAATATTCATCAAGCAGCTCAAACCGAATATCAAGGCACCGAAGGCGAGCAGTATGCGTATGTCGATGTGGGGCATAAGCCGCAGCACAATGGGTACGACGATAAGTTGGGGTAGGCCAACCCACATCATCACCAGGCCTATTTGCATGGCGTTAAAGCCGTGCACCTGGGCGAGAAACATGGGCAGGATGAAGACCGAGCCGTAGAGGCCGAGGCCGAGAATAATGCCGACCAGGTTTGAGAGTAGGAAATTCCGACGTTTAAGCAGGCGCAAATTGATAAAAGGATCTTTGCGTTTCAGCTCAATAACAACAAAGGCGATCAAACAGGTCGTGGCGAGGAGGGCGCCGTTTAAAATAAAACTAGATTCCAGCCAGTCTTTGCGATTGCCTTCTTCGAGCACAATAATCATCGCACCGAGGCCGACAGCCATGGAGAGGATGCCAAACCAGTCGCCATTTTTGAGTAAGTTGAGCTGGGGTTTGGTTTTTTTCAGGCCTTGAAAGAGGATTAAAAACATAATGCCGGTGGGCACAATTTGCAGATAAAACACCGACTGCCAGCCAAAGGCTTCAGTCAGGTAACCACCGAGGGTGGGGCCGATAGAGGGTGCCTGAGTGGCGGTGAGGGCAAACATGCCCATGCCGATGGCCTGCTTGCTAGGTGGCAGTAAAGTGAGAATCAACATGAAGGACAGGGGTATGAGAGTGCCACCCGCCAGGCCAGCCAGTGTTCTGAAAACCAGCATCGATTCAAGGTTCCATGCCGAGGCGCAGAGCAGGGTGGTGAAGGCGAAAATCACCGTGTTGACGAGCATGTAGGGGCGCAGGCCAAAGACCATGGCCAGCCAGCCGGTAATGGGTATAACGATGACTTCCGCCGTTAAATAGGCGGTGGAAATAAACGAGCCCTCTTCCAGTGTTGCCGAGAGGGCGCCCTGAATATCTTTCAGCGAAGCATTGGTAATGTGGATGTTGAGGACGGCAATAAAGGCGCCGAGTACGCCGCCGAACACAGTCAGCCAGGTGCCGAAAGTAACGGCTTCTTCCGCTTCGGTGACTGGCGGGACATCCTCAATAGCGGGGCTTGTAGAGTTGCTCATGGTGGTCGTCCGTATTCGCCCCGCCTGGCAGCGGACAAACTATTAATGCTGATTGGTTAGCTTTTTTTATTCTGAAAGCGCGACGCTGGATACGCTTTTTACAGCAGGTTTTTTACCGGCCATGGCTTCTGCATTGGCGCTGGATCGTGTATCAATTTTGGCGAGCACAGACATGCCGGGACGCAGTAGTTTGACGACGGGGTGGTTTTGGTCGAGAAGAATCTTCACCGGTACACGCTGCACAATTTTGGTGAAGTTACCGGTGGCGTTATCGGCGGGCAAGAGACTGAACTCGGCACCACTGGCCGGTGACAGACTTTCGATAACACCTTCAATGATCTGGTCGGGGAAGGCATCAATTTCGACAAGCGCTTTTTGCCCCGGCACCATGCCGTTGAGCTGGGTCTCTTTAAAATTGGCACTAACCCAAACATGATCGAGGGAGACAATGGCCATTTTACGCGCGCCAACGTGAATATATTCGCCGCTTTCTACATGCTTGGCGCCAATGACACCATCGCGGGGGGCGCGAATGTCTGACAGGTAGAGGGCAATCTTGGTGAGTTTAACCTCGGCTTCGGCGCGGGCCTGCTCGGCACTGATCTCGGCTTTTTCAGCGCTTAAGACATCCAGTTGAGCAACAGCCGCACTGACATTGGCGTGGGTGCGCGCGAGCTCGGCTTCTGCGCTACTTACATCGGTGAGGTCATGGTCATAGCGCTGCTTTTCGGCATAGCCTTTGTCTTTAAGGGTTTTGGAGCGTTGCAGATCAAGATTGACTCGCCTTAATTGCGCTTCGGCGGCTTTAACTTCAGCGCGGTTGGCGGCAATGGTGGCGTTTTGCAGGGTGGTTTGTGTATCTATCCGGGCCATGCCGGCCTGGGCTTCAAGAACATCGGCTTCAGCGCGAGCAACCTTGGCATTAAAAATCGGCTTGTACATAGAAATAAGAATATCGCCCGCTTTAACTTTCTCATTGGCACTGACGTTGACCTTGTCGACAATACCGGCGACTTTGGCGCTGATGATGGTGATATCACTGCGGGTGTAGGCATTGTCGGTCGACTGCCAATAGCGCCCTTCAAACCACCACTCTTTCGCCCAGAGGCCTCCAAAAATGATGCCCACTGCAAGAAGCCCGAGAAGAATAATTTTACGCATGTTGCTTACCGTTTGATCAATATTTGAAAGTGCTATTGGGGTGATTTCAGTCCACCAGCCATCGTTAAAGTGGCTGAGTAATGAATGTCTTTTATACCCGAACCCGTATTTCAGTCTAGCGGTGAAATTAGCACTTGATTAAAGGTGGTACTGCACCGTACCCTATCACCGGGTGTCATTTGATGCAAGCTGTTGACAGATTATTTAACGCTTTGAATTGAGTGTTTAATACTGCGTTATAAGCCCTTTTTCTACAGAGATGATGCTATAAAATACCTGCTTTATAAATTGCTGAGCCGCCGCGACAAACAGGTTTTGAGGGCGGGGCTAAAGCACCGATAACAATTTGGAAGAGTTTTTGACGATGGTGACAACTGAGAAAAGCACTGAACAGATACGCCGCGATACGATTCTACAGGCGGGCGTTGATGTCTTTCTTGAATACGGTTATGTCAGCG
>QNFO01000091.1 GCA_003646355.1 Gammaproteobacteria bacterium | reverse complement strand
GCAATAGCCATTACCCAACTCTTGCTAGAATCCTATTTATAATAAATGCTTACAACCTTCTACTGTTGTAACTTATACATTTATTACTGGTGGGAGTGATGGAGCTTGTGGTTTGACTCTGTTTCGTCAATGAAGTTGACGTGTCTTCCCACAATAAAGTAGTTAAAGTTGAAGGACATACTTAAGGGTAAAGGATCATGGTGTTGCGTAAATCATCTGTACTGACCGGGCTTGTGGCTCTGGGTTTTTCTTGCTGGGTTTCTGCACTGGGCTTGGGCGAGTTGACATTACACTCTGCACTCGATGAACCCTTTAATGCGGAGATTGAGCTCGTCAATATTGGCGAGGTTGATGAAAACCAAATCCTGGTTGGTCTGGCATCTAAGTCCGACTTTGAACGCGCCGGCGTGGCTTGGGAATTTCACCTTTTAGACTTAAACTTTAAAACTGATTTATCGGATGCTGATCATCCGATTGTAAAAATCAGCTCGAAAGAATCTATTAGAGAACCCTACCTCGATTTTGTTGCTCAGCTTCAGTGGCCATCTGGGCTGCTCCTGCGTGAATACACCTTATTTCTTGATTTGCCTGTTTTTGATCCGAATAAAGCTGCCGCTAGTACTGCGCCGGCTGCTTCATCGAAGTCAAGCCAGAAGCCTGCTTCGAGCTCTGTTTCTCGTGTAAACGAAGCGCCTGCTGAGCAAAAAGCCTCTACAGGTTCGGCTTCTACTACCGCGAGCGTGATTGCTACTGATGACACTGGTTATCGGGTTAAAGGTGGCGATACCCTCTGGAACATAGCATCTCGTGCTGAACTTGGCGCGGCAACTCTTCAGCAGCGCATGGTAGCAATTCATGCCGCCAACCCTAACGCCTTTGCCAATGGCAATGTGAATCTGCTAAAAAAGGGTGCCGTCTTACGTATGCCTGATTTGGCGAGCGCTGAGTCTGTAAACCCTGTTGAAGCCCAGCAGCTTGTTAGCGACCAGGCCAAAGCCTGGAACGAACAGAGCAAACAAAAAACTGTTCGCGAGTTGATTGGTGATGTGCCTCTTGCGACGCAAAGTAAGACGGCCGATTCAAAAGATGGCTTGCTGCGCTTATCGACGCCGACTGAAAAAAACGCATCTAATGCTCAGCAACTTGGTCGTACAGCCGGAAGCGAGGGTAGTTCTGCTACATCCGAAGTTTTACAAAATGAACTGGGTATTACCCGGGAAGAGCTTGATCGCTCCAAACGAGAAAACCTGGAGCTAAAAGCAAAACTGGAAGGCCTTGAAGCCCAATTGACGACACAGTCAAAGCTTATTGAGTTGGAAAGTGATGAGCTGAAAGCTGTCCAGCTTGGCGTGTCGGCCGACAAAGCGGCTGAGGAAGCTGAAAAGGTTAGTGCTTCTACTATGGATCAAGCCACAGAAACTGCTGTAGTTGTCAGCGAGCTTGATGGCGCTGGAGAGACGGGGCCTGACACTAAAACTGAGAGTGTAGTTAAGGGTCCGCTAAGCGGACTTTTTGCTTTCTTACAGTCTAACTGGATGCCTCTACTTGGTTTTGTAGTAGTACTACTGGGCGTTATATTCCTGGTTGCTAAAAGTAAAAAAGATGATCAGCCGGAACTGATCGAGCCGTTTTTAAGTCCGGATGTCGACACGACAGAAGCCGAAGAAGAGAGCGTTAGCGATGCAGTAATTTCGCAAGAAGATGAGGCTCTGGTTGAAGCGGAGTCTTCCGCTCTAGAGTCTATTAGTCTGGAATCCGTTGAAGCGCAAGAGATAGAAGAAATTGAAGAAGTCGACCCGATTGGTGAGGCTGATATCTATCAATCCTTAGGTAATTTCAGCGAGGCTGAAAGTGTTATTGAAAAAGCCATTGTGGCTTCACCGAATGAGAGCAAATTACACTTAAAGCGACTCGACCTGTTTGCTGCTCAGCATGATGTCGAACGTTTTGATGCGTACTACCCAACCCTGGTTGCCCTTGGTGATGCTTCAGCAACGGCAACAGCGGATCGTTTGCGGGCGAATATACCTGAGCCGGAACCTGAAGTTGCAGAGGAGCCTGGCGAGCTAACGCTTGAGCAACAGGTCGCCGAAGAGTTAGGTATTGCTGATCTGGAGCTTGACCTCTCAGGTGTAACGGAGCCGCAGGACGATTCAACTGATGATCTTGAAGGTTTACTCGACGAAAGCCCGCTTAGCGAAGAGCTTGAGACAGAGCTAGAAAGTAGTTTTGTCGAAAGCGACGGGGACGAGCTTGACCTGAGTGGCATTGAGCTCGATCTTGAACCCAGTAAAAGCTCAACAGAAACAACGAGCGAAGAGTCTGATGAAGATCTTGATGCTTCTATGTTCGGTGATATTTCCTTACCCGATGAGCTCGAAGAGTTATCTGCCGGTATCGAGAGTGAAGAGATCGCAAGCGAAGATGAATTAGAGCTGCCAGATCTCGACGTTGACCTGCAGGACGTACAGCTTGAAAGTAGCGAAGATGAAGGCTTGGAGCTGAGTCTGGATAGCCTCGATTTTGATAGCGACGAGGGGCTCGATTTGGTTGCCGGTTCTGATGAAAGTAATACGCAGTTAGAATTGGCGCAGGCTTATATCGAAATGGGTGACGATTCCGGTGCCAAAGATATTCTTGCCGAGGTGCTGAGTAATGGCAGCGAAGAGCAAAAGCAGCAGGCCAATGAACTACTTGCAAAGTTAGGTTGATTAAAAGGACAATTAGCGACTTGTTGATTGATAGTGTAAGGAAAGATGCCAGCGGATAATAACTGGAAATACTTGCCTAACTGTAAAGTGCCCGAGGGAGAGAAATTACCCTCGGGCACTTTACGTTACGGTGCTGTGGTTGAGTACGAGGGCAGTCAGTTTTGCGGCTGGCAGCGTCAAGCCCACTGCACTGGAGTACAGCAGGTGGTTGAAAAAGCGCTGTCCAGCGTTGCGGCACAGCCCGTGACTGTCAGCTGTGCCGGCAGAACCGATAGCGGTGTTCACGGCTGGCATCAAGTTATTCACTTTGATACGACCACCGAGCGCGCACCGCGAAACTGGATGCTAGGGGCCAATGCCAACCTGCCCCCCAGTGTTCGCTTACATTGGGTTGAGCAAATGCCCGCGCAGTTTCATGCCCGCTTTAGTGCGACGTCCCGCACCTATCGCTATTTGATATTGAATCGCCCTGTAAAGCCGGCCGTCATGCACAGCGGTTTGTCGTGGTGTCGCTATCCTTTATCGGCTCAGCCCATGGCCGAAGCCGCACAGGCGCTAATTGGCGAACAGGATTTTTCAGCCTTTCGAGGCGCTGGTTGCCAGTCAAATACACCAATGCGCAATGTGAAGTCGGTTGAGGTTTTCCAGCAGGGCGACATTATCGCCATCGAAATATGTGCCAATGCTTTTTTGCTTCATATGGTGCGCAACATTGCCGGTGCCTTAATAGAGGTTGGCCGGGGCAAGCAGCAAGCGACCTGGATTGGTAAGTTGCTAGCTGGGCGTGATCGAACAAAATCTGCGGCAACGGCACCCGCCGCAGGTTTGTATTTAATTGATGTTGGCTACCCATCGCAATTCCCCTTGCCCTACAGGCAGCCACCGGCGTATTTATTAGGGGCGGGTGCTGCTCAATGATTTTTGCTTAAGGTGGCACGCTTGATTTTTGAATGAGGGGGCACTGCGGTAACAAAACGGATAATTGATCTATAGATCGCAAAGCTCCTTGCGAGCCTTTAGAATAAGCCCAACTCTTTTACGAGACGCTGACTTGACCTCCTCTTCGGTAAAAACAAAAGTAAAAATTTGCGGTATTACTTGCCTTGAAGATGCTCAAGCTGCCGTCGCAGCTGGTGCCGATGCCATCGGCCTGGTGTTTTATCCGCCCAGCTCACGCTATGTCACACCCTTTGTGGCGGCAGAGATTGTTGCTGGTCTCGGGCCCTTTGTGACGACAGTTGGCCTTTTCGTCAATGAAGAGGCCGCAGTGGTAAAAGACACCTTGGCACTGACAGGCCTGCAATTGCTACAGTTTCACGGTGATGAGTCCGCACAATATTGTCAGCAGTTTGAGCGCCCCTATATTAAAGCCCTGCGTATGTCCCCCGGCCTCGACCCCCTGCAAGCGATGGCGGACTTCCCGCAGGCTTGTGGTTATCTTTTTGATGCCTGGCAGCCCGATAAATTTGGCGGCACCGGTAAGACCTTTGACTGGCAGCGTATTACCGGTCTGGCCAGTGATAACTTGATTTTGGCGGGCGGCTTAACCCCTGATAATGTTGAAGCCGCCGTACAGGCTGTGCGTCCCTATGCCGTCGATGTCAGTGGCGGAGTAGAGTTAGCACCAGGTAAAAAAGACCATCGCGCATTAAAAGCCTTCATCAGCTCCGCAAAGCGCAGTAAATCACTGTGATTACAGGTTATAATTTGTTGGCCTTGGGCAACTGATGCTAAGTCAGCTGCGATGGTGCCAACAGTCATGATAGAAACCCCTTATTTGGATTAAATGGATGAGCTGGTTAGACAAGATAAGACCCAGTGGTCTGGGTACAAAGAAAAACGAACGCAGCACCAGTGTTCCCGAAGGTTTATGGAAAAAGTGCCCCCGCTGTGGCGCGCTGCTCTATAGACCCGAGCTAGAGCGCAACTTTGATGTTTGCCCCAAGTGCGATCATCATCACCGCATTGGTGCCCGACGGCGCCTCGATATTTTTCTCGACGATGACAATCGCCTTGAACTCGGCACCGATATTGAGCCGGTCGACAGGCTCAAGTTTAAAGATATTAAGAAATACAAAGACCGCCTCACAGCGGCGCAAAAGGCGACCGGTGAAAAAGATGCGCTGATAGCCATGCGCGGAGCTCTCTATCAGCAGCCCGTTGTTGCCGTTGCCTTTGAATTTGCCTTTCACGGCGGCTCGATGGGCTACGCGGTTGGTGAAAAATTCACCCGGGCTGCCCAGTTGTGCTTGAAAGAAGGTCTGCCATTAGTGTGTTTCTCCGCCACCGGCGGTGCGCGCATGCAGGAAGCCTTGATCTCGCTGATGCAAATGGCCAAGACCAGCGCCATTATTGAGCGACTCAAACAAGCGGGAATCCCCTATATTTCGGTGATGACTGATCCGGTTTATGGCGGTGTTTCTGCCAGTCTCGCGATGTTGGGCGATATCAATATTGCAGAACCTGGGGCGCGAGCCGGTTTTGCAGGCCCTAATATTATTGAGCAAACGATTCGCCAGAAATTACCGCCGGGCTTCCAGCGCAGTGAATTTCTACTCGATCATGGTTCCATCGACATGATTGTGTCGCGCTTAGAAATGCGCAACACCGTGGCGAGCTTGTTGAGCAAGTTCACCAATGTTCCCGAACCTGAGATGGCTGCTGAAGCTGAACCTGAGAGCAAACCAGAGGTGGATGAGGTTGACTCTGAAACTGAAGCCCCTGCCGAAGAGTAAAGTATTGCAGGGGCAGGGCGAGCGTAAGCTCATGCCGCACTCACTTAAGGGCTGGTTGAGCTTGTTAGAGGCTCGCCATCCCTGCGAGATTGAACTCGGGCTCGATAGAATTGCAAAGGTCGCGGAAGCCCTAAAACTTACTCGACCGGCGACTAAAGTTATTACTGTTGCCGGTACCAATGGCAAGGGTTCGGCGGTCGCTATTATGGAAGCGATGCTGCTACGCAAGGGGCGTCGTGTAGGCGCCTATACCTCTCCTCATTTACTGCAATATAACGAACGAGTGCGCATTGATGGCCAGCCGGTTACCGATGAAGCGCTGTGTGAAGCCTTTGCTCGGATTGAAGTGGCCTGTGGTGATGTCAGCCTGAGCTATTTTGAATTTGGCACCCTTGCAGCGTTGCTGATCTTCGAACAAGCGGGTCTTG
>QNFO01000090.1 GCA_003646355.1 Gammaproteobacteria bacterium | reverse complement strand
TTTCGTCACTTATAGTTTTCAGTTAATAGGCGCGCTGATCATTCTATTGATCGGCCTACTGGTTTCGAACCGGGTCGCTCGACTAGTCAGCCGAACCTGCGACAAACACGGGCTCGATGTCACACTGAGCCGCTTTCTCGCCAGCTGCACCAAAATCATTATTATTGTTGCTGTTGCCGTCATTTGCCTGGGTAAGATTGGCATTAGCGTTACGCCTTTTATCGCTGCTATCGGCGCGCTCTCTTTAGGTGCCGGTCTGGCAATGCAAGGCCTACTGTCCAACTACGGCGCTGGTTTTAACATTATTCTCACCCGCCCCTTTATCGTTGGTGACACGATTACGGTGCAGGGTGTGACGGGTATTGTTAAAGAAGTGCGGCTGGCACAAACCATTCTCAGTGACGAAGATGAAGTCACCATTTTAATCCCCAATCGTCACATCGTCGGCGAGATTATTCATAACTCAAATGATTTCAAGGTAGTCGAGAGCACATTGGGGGTTGCCTATACCAGCGATATAGACTTGGTCACGACGACAATTAAAGCCGTGCTTCACGAGCTTGGCGTCGACACCAATCGGCCACCACAGGTCGGCATTGATGAGTTTGGCGACAGCAGTATTAATTTCGGCATCCGCTTTTGGGTACCAACGGACAAGTACCACCAGCTTCGTTTCAGTGTCAACGACCATCTCTTCAAAGCATTACATCTTGCCGGCATTGAAATACCCTTCCCACAGCGGGAAGTACGCCTGCTCAACGCCAATGAAAATGAAAATCTGAGCAAATGACATTACCTATGAATACACAATTAATTGCATCAGAATCTCAGCGATCTTCCCGGCGCGGCTCTTCATCAAGATCTCACCATGGCAGAACCCGGCTGATTCAAATACTGGGTGTCGCGCTTGCCCTGTCTTTAATTATCAATCTACTCATCGCTATAGCGCTTGCCAGCTACGTCCGTAAAGCCAGCCTTTTATCGGGTGTCAGCAGTAGTTTACGGCTCGAGATGACCGGCCTCAGCGAGCAGTCCGAACTAAAAACAGCGCAAATAAAAACACTCGAAAATGAAATCAAAGAACTCACACTCAACCGACTACCCGGCCTAATGGGCCTGAACTACGACGAAGTCCTTAAAGTTAACGAGCAATACGTGAAGAACATCGTTTTTACCCGCACGGGCAAAAAGGGCGCCCATTTATATGAATATAAGGTAGTACTGGAAAACCATGACGCTGCTTTGCAGCCTGCATTAAAAGTTATTTTATTTAATCGCAGCGGCGTGCAAGTAGGTATGTCTGAATTGAGTAATAAGGTTGAACAGGGGGGGATTACCCGCCTTGACCGAGATGAAGTTCGCAGCCACTACGCAGTTGTTCAGCTTGCAGAGAAAGCCGAGCCAGAATACTTCCAGGTTATCCTGCTTTAAACACCGCATTTTAAAGTCGACAGGCTACGCTCAGTAGCCTGAAAACATGGGGTTCACTTCGGCTTATAGTTTCGCTCTATCGCCTGCTTTAAAGCCTCTGCACCGAAAGGCTTACCAATAACTTCGCTAACACCAGCGGCGAGGGCATCATTCTTAGAATCACTTTCACTCTGTGTTGTCACCATCACAATTGGCAGCTCATCGGCGGAGTGGGTTTCACGTATTTTCCGCGTTAGGTCAATACCGGAAATAAGCGGCATATTCATATCGGTAAAGACGAACTCAGGGGCATCTTCCTCAATGTTTTTGAGTGCCGTTTCAGGGAATTCAAACAGCTTAAATTCATAACCAAGCTTGTGTAAAGCGCTACGATAGATATTCAAAATCATCCGCGAATCATCAATCGCATATACGAGGATTTTGGTTTTTTCCTCTTGCTGCTGCTCGGGTTGAATAAAGCTCAGTAAATCGCCCCTGTCATTCTTCGCCAAAATAACATTGAAGAATTTAACCACGTCACTGTGTGCCTGCTCTCGAATATAGGTAAACAGGGCATCTCTTATCTCTTCTTCGCCCAATAAATCGAGGAAAATATTATCTGACTCCGACTCGACAATAGCCGTAATAATCTTGTCACTATCAAACACGGTCGAGCGCAGAAGATTTTTCACCCCGACACCCAACATTTTTGAATAGTTATTATTAATGGCTCTCGATGCCGCCAGGCGGACATTGTCGTCTTTATCATTCAAGCCCTCAGCAAGGGCAAGGGCAACTTTTTGGCAAGGCAATCTACCCAGTGTTTCATAGGCTGCAAAGCGAACATTCGCATCAGCGGGGTGATTATGGAGTAAGTTTTTTATCGGCTTTACGGCACTTTCATCAAAGATGTCACCGAGCACATTGAGGGTATGTACAACGAGATCGACATCATCACTGTTCAGATTTTCGATAATAACCGGAATCGCTTTTTCACCCATTTCGGCGAGCTTTGCCTTACCGTAATTTCTAACATGGGTAATGTGCGAGGCCAGTGTTTCGCTGAGCTTTTCAATACAGAATTGATCCTGAATTTCTGCAAGCTGGTCAAGGATCAAACGATCGAAGTCACTGTCCGTCCCCATTCTGTCGCTCAATAACTGCACTGCATCGTGCGAACCAATACTACCCAGCGCACCTATTGCTGCGGCAATAATATCTCGGTTGGAAGCATAGAGATAATCCGCAAGGTTTTGTGGATTATGACAAAAGCCTATTTTTGCTATCGCCTCTAACATGGCTATCAACAAGCCTTCATCAGACACTGCAGCCAGTTTAGTTTCCAGACCCAGGGTCGCAGACTCCAGGGCCAGAGCTTCTATACAGTGAACGTGATAGGCAATCTCGTTAACATCACTGCTGCTAGCCAGTATTTCTACCAGCATGTCCGGGCTGGCGAGCACCTGTTCAAAAAGCAGATCTTCAAGCAAAGGGTATTCATTGGCGGCCGCTCTGTTCTGCGCAATAAAGCGTGTCAGATAGACAATTAAATTGGCATCAACTCGGCCCAATTCACGAATCGCATCGTTGACCGCCTCTTGATTTGGCTCGTTGATCAAATCGGCAAGCCATACACTTACGCCGTCGCCGTCGCCATTAGCAATCACACCACGCAGTTGATTCAGAATTGCTTCTACATTATTTGACATGTAAACCCCAGAGACATTGAAGTCATCTATTTAAACGAATGCTATGTCCATTATTATCAGTATTATGCGGCACAAACATCCCAATCTGCCCCGTTCTCTCAGGCGCATAGATTAGTGGCAATGCCCTCTTATATCAGTGCTCTAGTTCACAGTCGCTTCAGGCATAAGAAAGTCTAGGTTTTCTGCAATAATTCTCAGAGATAAACCCGCCTCGCAAATTAAGCGCATAGCCTAATCAATAATGGGGAGGTCTTTCCTGATCGGGCTCTTCAGACAGAGGGCCCTGGGTCACTTCTTGTAGTCTCTGCATAAGATATCGGCAGGTCTGCTCAAGTCTATGAATGCTCTCTTGCTGGCCACACACTACATCGTTGAGGGCTTTGACGGTGTCTTCTTGGTAGGCGAGTTTAATTTCCAGTTCAGTACAGCGTTGATCGCTCATAACTTACTCATTCGGAGGCTATTAATTAATAAAGACTGTTCGTTGAAAAAAAGTGCGTCAATGCGGCAAGGTAATATCGCCGCTTTCAATAATACTAATTGGCACCGGCCACCAGCCAGAGCGCAATTTTGTCTCCAGCTCGTAGTGCAACTCGCGACCGGGCTTATTTAATAAAGAAGATATCAAGCGCAGGCCGGCCAATATATTGGTCGATGCTTCAACTTGCACCGTGGTTTCAGAGTAGGGGGGAATCTCTGATATTTGCCCCGCGACACCCTTAACGACCTTTTCACCATTAAGCATCAGGGTATAAGACATACCCGAGACACTCAGGCCCGAACGGTTGGGGTTGATAATTTTAAGATCGACGCGAAAACGCTGTTCAAAACCACTGGAGGACAAGGGCTCAATCCGCACCAGATGCACCGTCGGCTTTTCATAGGCGGGATCAAGCAGTGCACAGGAAGACAATAGCACTAACAACAGTGCAGCCTGGCCTAGTCGAGTAATCGCCCTACCGTGGTATTTCACCCGGCTAATCTTCCACATCGGGCTCGAAGAAAAGCCATTGCACCTGGGGAAAGCGCTGCCGAAACAGCACCTCTGTTTGATTAATATCGGCCACCAACTCTTTAGCCCCCTCCATCACTGCCATTTTCGCTTTAACGGCCACCATGACATCGTTGCCCATTTGTAAGGTCAATAAATTAAACACCTTGTCGACGCTCGCTTCATTTTCGAGAAAGGCAATCATCTCAGCGCGAGTATGCGCTTCAACACCCTGCCCCACTAGCAGCGCCTTAATCTCCACGCCGATTAATACCGCCACCACGACCAGCAACAGGCCAATCGCAATACTGCCCCAGGCATCATAAATAGGGTTGCCAGTGGCAATCGCCGTCAGTAGCGCAGTAGTTGCTAAAGAAAGACCTAATAAAGCAGCCAGATCCTCACCAAACACCACCATTAAGTCGCTGTGGCGAGTATCGCGAAACCAGCGCCAGTAACTTTGGTTCGGGGGGCGAATTTTATTAATCTCGCGCATACAACCCAGCAGCGACAAGCCCTCTGCCACCATGGCAAATACCAGTACCCCAATCGCCAGCCAGGGCGATTTCAACGCCTCGGGCTGATGCAGCTTGTGCCAACCCTCGTAGATAGAAAACATGCCACCGAGGCTAAATAGCATCAAGGCCACCAGGAATGACCAAAAATAGATTTCCTTACCGTAACCCAGAGGATAGTCCGGTGAGGGTGGGCGCTTGGCCTTTTTTATGCCAAGTAACAACAGCATTTGATTGCTACAATCAGCCACCGAGTGAATGGCTTCGGCCAGCATCGCCCCGGAACCCGTAATCCACGCCGCGAAACCTTTGGCTATCGCAATGGCGCCATTGGCAAACAGCGCATAGAAAATGGTTTTTAGCGGATCCGCACCCTGAGACATATTTTATTCACCATTGAATTTTTGACAACAGGGCGCATCTTAATAGACTCAAGGCTTGTCACGCCATCATCAAAAGGAGTTTTACGTGTTACGCATCGGCCTATTTCTCGCGACTAACATCGCCGTACTCCTGCTGGTCACCGCCATTTTTGAAATTTTTGGCCTCCAGCAGTACCTATCCACTCAGGGTGTGCATACCAATACCACGGCGCTGCTTATTATGTGTGCCGTCTTTGGTTTCGCCGGCTCGATCATTTCCCTGTTAATGTCAAAGTGGATGGCCAAACGTAGCACCGGCACGCAAATCATCACCGAGCCCTCTAACGCCGACGAGCGCTGGTTGCTCGAAACAGTCGCCGAGCTGGCGCGCAAAGCCGATATCGGCATGCCCGAGGTCGGTATTTTTCAGGCCCAGCAATCCAATGCCTTCGCCACCGGCTGGAACAAAAACAATGCTCTGGTCGCCGTCAGCACCGGACTATTCAGCCGTTTCAACAAAGATGAAATAAAAGCCGTGCTGGCCCATGAAATCGGCCACGTTGCCAACGGCGACATGATCACCCTGACGCTAATTCAAGGCGTAGTGAACACCTTTGTGATGTTTTTCGCCCGCATTATCGGCTCAATTATCGACAAGGCGGTGTTTAAAAATGACCGCCCCGGCATCGGCTATTTTGTCACTGTGATGGTGTTGCAGGTGGTGCTCGGTATTCTCGCTTCTACCATTGTCATGGCCTTTTCACGCTGGCGCGAGTACCGCGCCGATGCTGCCGGTGCCCATCTAGCAACTCGGGGTGCAATGATTGGCGCACTGCAAAAACTGCAGGCCGAAACCCAGGCCCACGTGCCCAGCGAGATGCCCGACACGATGACGGCACTGGCTATTTCAAG
>QNFO01000089.1 GCA_003646355.1 Gammaproteobacteria bacterium | reverse complement strand
GATAACGATGAATTAAGGGCTGAGTTTAAAGCCCTTGATGCGAGGCTATACAGTAATAGCGATACTCAACAGCCGGTGAGTAGTGACACTATTTTTCTACAACTAGAAAGTTTAAGAAAAAGTGGCGCTGCAAAAGCGTCAGGCGATAAAAAGGATAGACGACAGCACTTAAAGCCGCTCTACCCTGAAGGCTCTTAAGCTGAAATCAAAAGATAAAAATAAGGCAACGTAAAATGACAATCTGGAAAAAAACCCTGTCTCTCGATGTACTCAACAATGATTTTCCCGATGGAGCCGCCACTAACTCGGGCATTGAGTACACCGACTTTGGCGATGATTTTATTACCGCCCGCATGCCCGTCGATGAGCGCACTC
This sequence comes from Gammaproteobacteria bacterium, assembly GCA_003646355.1. The sequence goes on along the minus strand of QNFO01000089.1, from coordinate 5,545 downwards.
GTCAGCCCTACGGCATCCTTCACGGTGGTGCCTCCTGCCTGCTCGCCGAAACTGTCGGTAGCCACGCGTCGTCATTGTGTATCGATATGGAAAAGCAATATTGCGTCGGCCTGGAAATTAATGCCAACCATATTCGCTCAGTCTCCGAAGGCTTTGTTTACGGCACCGCGAAGCCCATGCACCTGGGTCGCTCAACCCATGTGTGGGAAATTATGATTCGTAATGAAGACGGAAAAACCGTGTGTATATCAAGATTGACGATGATGGTTAAAGATCAATAAGTCCTTAAATAAAGCCGTAAAAATAAAAACGGGGCACTTAATTTTTAAATACGGGGTATTAAAAGCAACTCGCCCCACCAGCTTGAATTTTTAATACACCGACATTAAGGCGCGGGGTTTGAATAACGCTGGTGTAGCACCTCTATGCCCTGCTTTACTTCCTTCGATAAAACACAGTCAATACTGGCAATATTCGTCTTTAACTGTTCAAGATTGGTGGCGCCAATAATATTGCTGGTGACGAACTCCCTGCTGTTCACATAAGCCAGTGCCATGGTCGATGGATCTAAATCATGCTCGCGTGCCAGTGTCACATAAGCCTCTGAAGCCGCAACAGCCTGGGGACTGGAATAGCGTTGGAAACGATCGAAGAGAGTTAAGCGCGCACCTTCAGGGCGCTGACCGTTCATATACTTACCCGACAACATGGCCATCGCCAGCGGCGAGTAGGCCAACAGGCCGACATCTTCACGAATTGCCATTTCGGCAAGACCCACTTCAAAACTGCGATTAAGTAAATTGTAGGGGTTTTGAATACTGACGATGCGCTGGAGATCATCTTCACGAGCGTGACGCAAATATTCCATCACACCCCAGGGGGTTTCGTTCGACAGCCCAATGTGGCGCACCAGGCCCTCTTTAACCAACTCCGACAGGGCCGTGAGCGTTTCCTCAATAGAGGCTAAATCAGGCTGCTCTTTGTGACGATAGCCCAGTTGACCGAAAAAATTGGTGGTGCGCTCCGGCCAGTGCACCTGGTAGAGGTCGATATAATCGGTCTGTAAACGCTTAAGGGAGTCACGCACTGCCTGGTGGATATGCTCACGATTTAAGCGCGGCCCACCGCGCAGGTGCTTCCAGTCGCCGGTTGCTTCAGAGCGGCCCGACACCTTGGTCGCCAGCACAACATCACTTCGCTTGCCCCGGCGAGCAAACCATTCACCGACGTACTCTTCGGTGCGACCCTGGGTTTCAGGCCGTGGTGGCACCGGGTACATTTCTGCGGTATCGAAAAAATTAACACCTTCGGTAAGAGCAAAGTCCATTTGTTCGAGGGCCTCGTCCAGCGTATTTTGCTGCCCCCAGGTCATGGTACCCAAACATATGGCACTGACCTTAAGATCGGTGCGACCCAACGTACGATATTCCATAGTGATTATTCCCTGCGGCCAAGCCTTTAGCTTGAGCTATTTTGTTATTAGTTAGAGTAGCTATTTAAACCTATCGAGTTAGATAAAACACTACAAAGCCAGCACCTCTATCGGGTAGTATCAAACACCAGTAATTCGCAATAACAATAAATTAAGGAATAACCCATGAAAATCAGCGCCAAACAACTCGTCGAAAATGCCCTCAAAGAAATTGAAACAATCAGTCTTGAACAAGCCGCTGAGCGACTTGATGATGAGAACACGGTCTTCGTCGATATCCGTGATATTCGCGAGCTTTACCGTGGCGGCAAAATACCCGGCGCTCTGCACGCACCCCGTGGCATGCTCGAGTTCTGGGTCGATCCGGAGAGCGAATACCACCGGGATATTTTTTCATCGGGCAAAAGTTTTGTTCTTTATTGTGCAAAAAGTCATCGATCTGCTCTCGCCACCTTAGCCTTGCAAAACATGGGGTTAAGCCCCATCTGCCACGTCGATGGCGGTTTTGAGGCCTGGACAAAGGCAAGCCTTGCTACGGAGACTGTGGTCAGCAAATAGGCACACTCTAATTAATCAAAAACACTCAGACAGGCCATCACTACCCCGCCATATTTCAGTTGACATATAAGCTGTGGCTCCTATGATAAATTGTAGATAACTTCTTAGTTTCGAGTGCTCACGGATGAAAGTGCTTAGTAATTTGTGGCGAATCTATTTATTCGTCACTTTCAGTTCGATCATTGCCTTAATTGTGCTTGGCGCTTTTCAATGGGAAAAGGTCAAGCAAGATGCCGATACCGAGCTACGCTACCTCAATGATGTCAGCTTTACGTCAACCCGAGCCATGCTCGATTACCAAAAAAGCCTCTTTGACACCCTTAGTGAAGAATTACTATCACTCGACCTGGTCCATGATATTGAGCGCTTAAAAGCCACGGTTGACAGGATCGTTAAAAACAACCCCGAAGTGACCGCTTTCATGGTTCGAGACCCTGAGGGCAAGCTGATACTAGCGAGCAATACAATTGCCACTACTGCCGGCGGCCTGCAAGCAATGCTCAAATCCCCTCTTACCGAATACAACTTTCAGAGAACTCTCGCGCAAAACAGGCCTGTTATCGGCAGCAATCGCTTCGTGCCCGCGCTCGACAAGCAAATCATCGCCATACACTATGCAGTACGTAGCAACGACAAAGTCATCGCCGTCTTCACCAGCGCCATCGAGCACAGTATTAACCGTTACGCCTGGAATAATAGCCAGTTAACGCGCGGCACCATCTTGCAACTGTTTCGGGAAGACTATCATTTTATCTACAGTTCAAGGCCACAATACAAGGGTGAAAATGCTGCAAAAGAGTATCTAATCCCGATACCTGAAGCGATGGTTGATTACTTTATCCGCCAGTTACAAATACAGGCAAATGTGTCACCCGAGCAACTTCGCAGCGAGAGCCAACTAACTTCCGTCAACGCCCTATTCGAGCCCGGTATGGATGCCTTATTTACCATCCGCTATGAGCCCTACTACCGATACTACACGCTGACATCTGTCGAACGATCCAGCCTATACAGCGAATATTTGCCGATACTACTCTGGCAAACCACAATGATAATCACCTTCAATCTACTGCTCTTCCTGCTGTTTAGGTTGTTCAATCGAGAGCAAAAGATCTCTCAAAACCGTCTGATTTTCCAGGCCAATCACGACCAACTCACCGGCTTACCTAATCGCTATTATCTGGCCAGCCATTTTGACAGTTGGTCGCAATCCTGCCAGGAAAAATTCGCGCTTTTTTTTATTGATCTCGATAACTTTAAAATCATTAACGATAACTATGGACACCTGACTGGCGACAAAATACTGGTCGAGGTCGCGCGACGCATTGAAACCCAATTTAAAGACTTAAACATCCGACATGGCGGCGATGAATTTATTATTTTCATTCCAGAAAATGACGAGGCCTACCTCATACAACTTGCCAACAATTTTATTAATGACTTAATGCAGCCCATTTCTGCTGACAGCACTGAATTTTCCGTCACCTCCAGCATTGGTATAGTGCGGGCACCGAGTAACGGCAGCGACCTCGGCGTACTACTCAGCAAAGCCGATATCGCCATGTATGAGGCCAAAAAACACCGCAACGAAGCCTTTCTTTTTTCTGAAGAGCTGGAGCAACGCAGCGCTTACAACACCGCCATTGAAAGGGAGCTGCGCAGTGCCATCGAGCGCGATGAGCTGTCCATGGTTTACCAACCCCAAATCAGTAGTAGCACCGGCAAAACGATTGGTGTCGAGGCCCTGGTGCGCTGGCATAACCACGAACTGGGCAACGTTCCACCCAGTGACTTCATTCCTATTGCCGAAAGTATCGGTTTGATGAATGAACTCGGTCAATTTATTACCTTTCGAGCCATTACAGAAATCGACGAGGTCTGCCAGCAGATGGGGCCCCTGCGTTTATCCATTAATGTTTCGGTGCAACAACTCCTCACCGATGGTTTCTTTGAGTTTTTTCAGGGCGAGATAAAACGCTGCTCAAACGACGACCTTACGCTGATGCTCGAAGTTACAGAAAGTATGTTTATTGAAGATTTAAAACTGGCCGTTTTTGTCCTGCAGCGCTTCAGCGATATCGGCGTCGAAATTTCCCTCGACGACTTTGGCACTGGCTTTTCTTCCCTTAGCTTACTGGCCAACCTGCCCATTCATGAATTAAAAATCGACAAAAGCTTTATTGACGAAATATTGACCGATGAAAAAGCCAAACGCCTGGTACACAGTATTATCAGCATTGGCAAAGACCTTAAATTGACGACCATTGCTGAGGGTGTCGAAGAGCAAACGCAACTGGCGATTCTGCAGGTTTTCGGCTGTGACTTGATCCAGGGTTATTTCTATTCAAAGCCGCTGAGCAAAACCGATCTTCTCAGCTTCCTTCTTTCCCCCCAAAAAAAAGCGCTTGGCGAAAACTGAGTAAAATATCTCCTTCCATATGCCGTGTTTACGCGGCCGGTAGAACCCAGTAATTCTGATTCTTTAAGTCCTTTGCTGAAAGGATATAATAGCGGCTCATTAACCTACAGCCAGTGAACCCACCACCATGAGCTACGCCGAACGCCAGCAATTTTTCAAACAATTACTCACTGTCTTCGGTCGTAAAACAGTATTGGAAGCCCTGCAGGAAACATCAATCCCCGCCTATCGTTTGCACCTGGCCAGTAGTAATCGCAGCGATGCCACGATGAAGAAAATCATCGCTCTGGCTGAGGCCCGCGATATTGAGATACAACATCACAGTCGCAAGGAGCTATCGCGAATATCCCGCAATCAGCGTCAAGATCAGGGCGTCGCCCTGGATCTGCAATGCCCCAACTACGGCGACTACCAAAGTTTAATCAAACAACGACCTGAGAAGCTCTGCCTCATCGCGCTAGATCGTATTACCAATCCACAAAACCTCGGCATGGTGATTCGCTCCATTTGCGCCAGCCCCATCGATGGTTTGTTATTGCCCAGCAAAGGTTGTGCGCCACTGTCACCTCTAGTGATTAAAGCCAGTGCCGGCACCTTGTTTCGCTGTCCCATTTATCGTTGCGATAGCCTGCCAGCCGCACTGAGTGAATTCGCGGCACAGGGCACGAGTATTTGTACATTGAACGCAGCAAAAGGCACGGATTTAGCCGAACACGAGGCTCAGCCTCGCACCATTTATGTGCTCGGTAATGAAACTGATGGCGTATCGAAAGAGGTTAATCAGCTCGCCACCGAGCAACTGAATATCCCCATGGCCAACGGTGTTGAATCCCTGAATGTCGCGGTTACTGCGGCTCTACTGGCTTTCCGCCCGGTGATCGCCAGAGCTGAGTAAAAACACCGAGGGACGCAACCAACAGGGTTGTTGCCCCAAGGCCACCAAAGGTTTCGAGCACACCCTGAGCACTGATCAATTGCCCGGTCATCCATGCACCAATAGGTGCTGTACCAAAAAAGGCCAACTGGTAAATTGATACCACTCGCGAGCGATAGGCCTCTGGTGCCTCGGTATGAGTCATCATACGACCCAGGCTAATCGATATACCGGAAAACATGCCCCACACCAAGACTGCGGG
>QNFO01000088.1 GCA_003646355.1 Gammaproteobacteria bacterium | reverse complement strand
TATAGCCAGTGGCAGGCAATGGTTAATGTTGAAAGCGTAGTACTGGTTTTTCCGGCACATCATCTCAATAGCCCTTCTTCGATGTTTGGTCATACCTTGTTGAGACTCGACCCTGCCGCGGGGCGGGAGCACTCGGACTGGTTAGCCTATGGTGTTAATTTTGGTGCGAATATCCCCCAGGGTGACAATTCTTTTCTCTATGCCTACAAGGGTTTGAGTGGCGGTTATCCGGGTCAGTTTATTGTTGAACCCTATTTTGAAAAAATTCAGGAATACAACCGAGTTGAAAATAGAGATATTTGGGAATACCCACTCAATTTAACGCCGGCTGAAGCGCGTCGTTTTGGTACTCGCCTGTGGTAATTAAAGGATATAAATTTCACCTATTACTTATTTACGGAGAATTGTTCTTATCGTCTGCTGGAGTTACTTGAAGTAGCCCGCCCTACGGTGGAATTAACGGATGAATTTGTGTTGGCGGCCATCCCAATTGACACGGTGCGCAGTATTGAGCGCGCTGGCTTTATATCGGGGTACCAGTATCGCCCTTCTATAGCCAGTCAGCTGCATGCTCAAATATCGATATTACCTGAACATTTAAAGCCCTTGCCGGTTGAGCTAGCTAAGCATGGGGCCGACGTTGAGGCTGATGTCTTGTTGGCCTTGCCTGAGAAGGAGCAATATCGTGTATTACAGGCGGCTTATAATATTGTGCGTTACCGCCAGGCTAAAGCGGGTAGAGATCAGGCATCGGCAAAACACAGCCTGGCATTACTCACTGCGCTGAGTGCTTATCCTCCCCGGCCTTTGCTGGAAATACCGACGCCGGTGCCGCCTGAAAAAGGTCATGAAAGTAAGCGTTTAACGGTAAGCGTTGGCAGAGATAAAAAAAGCAATTATGTCGATCTTGGTTTCCGTATGGCTTACCACAGCTTGCTCGATAATGAATATGGCTTTTTGGATGGTGCGCAAATTAATATGGCTTCTCTCGCGGTGCGTCACTACGAAGATGAAACCGTAAAGCTTGAGCGGCTGGATGTGGCGGATATTTTTTCATTAACGCCAAACAATGATGTTTTTAATAGTTTATCGTGGCGGGTCTACGGAGGTCTTGAGCGCGTTAATACTGAAGACGAACGTCCGCTGGTTGCTCATATTAGTGGTGGTGGAGGCTACGCCTATGCTATGGGTGGCGGTACGGTCTATGGCCTGTTCGATGCGCGGATAGAGAATAATAAAGAGTTTAATCAATCAATAGAATTAGCCCTTGGCCCCGAGTTAGGTTGGGTCTATAAAAATAAACTGGGTGCCGGGTCGATCAAAACCTCATGGCTTGAATTTACGGGCAGTGAACAACGTCTTGATTTTAGTCTTGAGCAAGACATTATCTTGTCTCTTAATCATTCCTTGCGCTTTAAAGGTGTTCGGCGTTGGTATGACAACTACTCAGCGAGTGAATATTCTTTGAGTTACCATTATTTTTTTAGATAATGCGCTGACACCCAGGCCCACTAATCAGGCTGCGGCCCCCGGTCTGTGGACTGACCTGTATTTGTGTGCCGATACGTTCTTTAAGGCTTGATACATGAGAGATAACGCCGATCAGTTTGCCACTTTGCTGCAAGCTTGAAAGCGCTTCAAGGGCCGTATCCAGTGCCTCTTCATCAAGGGTGCCGAATCCTTCATCTAAAAATAAGGAATCGACGCGGACATTTTTGCTGGCCATTTGCGACAGACCTAAGGCCAGGGCAAGGCTGACAATAAAACTTTCGCCGCCGGATAAATTCTTGGTGGAGCGTATTTCCCCGGCCTGATAATTATCGACAACATTAAGCTCCAGTGGCTCGCGCTTATCCCTGATTAATAAATAGCGATCACTCATTTTCTGTAGCTGACGGTTGGCATGACCGACTAATAATTCAAAGGTTAAACCCTGGGCAAAATTGCGATATTTTTTGCCGTCGGCCGAACCAATTAAGAGGTGAAGATTATCCCAGCGCTGGCATTCGATCTTTTGTGCATCAATGGCTGTAGCTCGCTCCTGCTGGCTAGCCCTGAGATTTTGATTGTCGTTTAGTTTTTGCTGGCAGGCGCCAAGTTCCTGCTGGGTGGTCTTGAGTTGATTGGTCGTATTGTTGAGGTCTTGTTTGAGGGGCTCAATCGCGCGCTCGGTAATAGCTTTTTCGCGTTCATTTTTTAAGCGCTCAGCTCTGTCTTTGCGTCTGGCATCAAGGCCGCTTTGTTCGTCGCTCAGTTGTCTGGCTTCGCGAGAAAGTTTTTCTCTCGTTTCGTCACTCAGGCAGGCGCTTTGAAAATCCGCTTCGCTAACAAAAGAATGTTTTCTGAGACCTTGTTTGAATGCCTCTTCGGCAAGGTTTAATTGGCGGGTTCTATTCTGCAGGCTTTCTACAATGGCCTTTATTTTGATGTTGAGTTGTGTGGCTGCTTGCGAGGCTGCGTGCAATTGCTGGTTATCTTTCTCGACTTGTTTTTCGGCTTTGATGACCGCGTCGGCTAAGCGCGACTCTTCAAGCACGGGGTCTTTGTCGTCAAACAGTTCTTTGCGATCATCTATTAGTGCTTCTTGGGTCTTTAATAAAGTCGCGTGATCCCTGCGCTGCTTTGCCAGTTCTTCACTTCTCTCACTGAGCTGTTGGTTTTGGTGCTCAATTTGTAACGTGAGATTGGTGCTGCTCTGGTCGAGGCTGGATTTTTCAAGCTGTGTAGCCAACCACTCTTCACGGCGTTTAATCAGGGTGTTTTCAACAGCGGCAAAACTATCCTCGGGCAGGGTGGTGATGCCGTAAATAGACAGTGCTGCCAGAGCTTCTTGCTGTTCACCTTCTAATTGCTCGTTAAGTACACCTTGTTCTTTTTCTAAGCGAACGCGGGTTTGTTCGGCCGTGTCTTTTTGATGGCCCGCTGCCAGATGTTGCTGCTCTAATTCATTGGTCGATTTTTTAGCCGTTTCAAGTGAAGCGCGCAAAGTAACCAGGGCCTGGTCCTGTTGCTCGATAGTCGTTAGCAGTTGGTTTGTGTTGTTCAGAGAGTCTCGATTGTCTTTAACGAGCTGGGGTAAAGATTCCGCGAGTTGAGTCTGAGTGGCAGGCGCAAGTCCACTGTCACTCAGTTGCTGGGTAGTTTGTTCAATCAGCTTCTGTTGTTGCGTTATTTGTAGCGAGGTGTCTCGCTGTTGTTGGCTGACTTGCTCAAGCCCTTTGTTATCTTCAGCAATGCGAATTTTATGGGTGACGAGCTGCTGGCTTGCGGCATTAAGTTTGGCTTTTACTGCGTTCAGCTTAAGGCTAGCACTATCGGCTTGCGGCACATTGCCTTCTGCGTAGGGGTGTTCATTAGCACCGCAAAGCGGGCAGGGTTCGCCATCTTCAAGTTGTTCGCGAGCCTGCTCTAAACTGTGAATTTTATTAAGCAGTAATACTTGGGTTTCGAGTAGTTCTAATTCGCGCTCAAGACTTTCTTGTTTTTCTGTTTGAAGAGAAAGCTGTTGCTTGCTGTCGGCGATGCTGTCGGTGAGCGCAATAGATCGCTTATCGAGATCGGGCTGTAAACCTTGTGATTGGGCAAGGGCGTTTAACTGCAAACCAAGGTTTTCTAACAGTTGTTTTCTTTCCACCAGGCTTGCCTGTGACTTTCGCCAGTGCGTAATATCCTGCCCGTCTAATGTCTGTAAGCGTTTGCTTTGCTGCAAAGCTAAGCGGTCAATCAATTGTTGCAGTTGCAGCTTCTTCTCAGCGAGCTCGCTGAATTGCTTTTGCCATGTTGCAAGTGTGTTAGCGCACTCTGCTTTGGCCTTGTCATGTTCCTCTGTTTTTTCCCGGCTCTTGCTTGTTAATACGCGCAGTGAGGAGAAGCGGCTTTGCAGCCCGCTGAGTTGATCAACCAGTGTTTCATCGGCCTGACGGGCGGCTATTTGTACTACAAGTTCACTTAAGTGAGTTTTATTCTCTGTGAGTTTTTGACTGTTTTCTTTCTGCTGTTCTTGCATGTGGGCAAGACCTTGTTCCAGCTCTTTAAGTGCAGAGGCTGCTTTATCTATCGGCGCCTGTTGTGCCTGAGCTTGCAGATCTAAAGCCTGGGTCTTGCGAATAGTGGGTAGAGTCAGGCCTTGTACATTACGGCTTTCTGAAAGCGAGTGTTTACTTTGCTGTAGTTTTTTTTCCGCTAACGTTAGGGCTTCCTTTTTAGCGGGTAGTTCAGCGCGACACTCTTGCTCTGTTTTTTGTTCGCTACTTTGTGCCTGGCACAATGCGCCAAGGCTGGCGTAGTCGGCGGCCAGTTGCAGGGCACGCTTGCCATCGTCGAGTTTTTTCTCATCTGCTTTAAAGGCATCGCGGCGGGTGAGTAAGTTTTGGTTTTGTCGGTCGAGGTCTTGCAGTTCTATTTGTAGGCTGTCGATAGTGGATAGCCAGTTAATCGACTGACTGTATTGCTCGCGCTGGCTGTTCAGTTCAGCTTCGTTTTTTTGCTGTTGTTCGAGCCGAGTTTTGAGCTGTGCCTCATCCTCTGTGCTTAGCAGTGCCATGCCTGACAATTGTGCTTGCAGGGTATTGAGCGTGTTATTTTCGATGGTGCGTAGTTCATGTACGCGCGTCGATATTTGGCTGTAAATGGCACTGCCCGTAATTTGCTCGAGTATGGGCGCGCGCTGATCGGGCGCCGCTTGCAGGAAGGCGGCAAAGCTGCCCTGGGCGAGCAGCATCGACAGAGTGAAGCGTTCGAAATCCATGCCGGTAATGGCTTCGATGCGCTGCGCCACCTTGCGAATTTGTGCCTCGATGATTTGCCCCGACAGGGCATCGGAAATTTCATGCTTGGGTGACTGCAAATCGCCGGCAGCTTTTTTGCGCGCGCGGTGTTGGCTCCAGTGACAGCGAAATTGGCCGGCCGGTGTTTCAAAGGTGATCTCAGCAAAGCACTCACCACTGTGACGCGACATGATTTCATTACTGCTTTTGGTGATTTTACTGAGCCGTGGAGTGCGTCCGTAAAGGGCCAGACAAATGGCATCGAGAATGGTTGATTTCCCCGCACCCGTAGGGCCGGTAATGGCGAAAATGCCGTCGTTGCCATAGGCGGGGTCGGTGAGATCTATCTGCCACTCACCCAATAGTGAGTTCAAATTTTTAAAACGCAGTTGTAGTATTCGCATGAGTCTTGTCTGGCTTACTCCGCCTGTAAGTCGTCGTTGTGAAGTGAGCTTAGGGTTTGCTGATAACTGTGCAGTAATTCGGCCTGTTGGCTGTCGGGTATTTCATGGGCGGCGAGACAGCGAGCAAAAACATCGTCAACATCGAGGTCTTCAAGACTTTCATCGGTGTGGCTGCTGTTTAGCACGCGGTCGATAAGGCGGGTATTTTGAATGCGTAAAATAAGTAGCTCACTACCTTTGGTTAGGGCCTCAAGACGCTCGCGTAAATCGCTGACGATGTCATCGCCGTTATAGATGACTTCAAGCCACACCGGCTCAGTCGAATCGACAAGGGTGAGTAGTTGGGATGATATATCTGCCCAGTTGCCGCTAACTTTACGCAGCTGCTGAAATACCGGCACAGCCAGTAATTCTACGGCTGGCTTCGCCGCGTCCGCGTTAGTGAAAGAGTTGAAATCAACGAGGCAAACACTTTTTTGCTGCGTCGCTTCACCAAAGCCCATGGCCAGGGGGGAGCCGCTGTAACGCATGTGCTCCAATCCGCCAATCTTCTGCGGCACATGAAGGTGGCCGAGAGCGACATAGTCGAAGCAGGGCGGGAAAATACTCGCATTCACATGGGCTAGCGAGCCCACATAGAGTTCACGCACGCCGTCGCCATCAATGGTTTGCCCGCCAGCCGTAAACAGGTGGCCCATGGCGATAATCGGGATGTCCTGGCCGAGAGCCTGTCGTTGCTTGTCGGCACACTCTGCAACC
>QNFO01000087.1 GCA_003646355.1 Gammaproteobacteria bacterium | reverse complement strand
GATGCGGGCACCGGTCAAAATGCCCTCAATCAAATGCATGAGTTTAACAAGGCGGTGGGTATTACCGGTTTGGCGCTGACCAAGCTTGATGGCACCGCCAAGGGTGGAGTGGCCTTTGCCTTGAGTCGCCGCTTTAAAGTGCCTCTGCGCTACGTCGGTTTGGGTGAGGGGGTTGATGACCTGCAGGTATTTCGCGCCGAGGATTACGTTAAAGCAGTACTGTCGGATGTTGACGATGGCCTATGATCGAATTTGATAATGTCAGCAAGCGCTACCCGGACGGCCATGAAGCGCTGAGCCAGGTGAGTTTTGCAATTGATGCCGGAGAGATGGCCTTTCTCACCGGACATTCCGGTGCCGGTAAAAGTACGCTGTTAAAGCTGATTATGCTGATGGAGCGCCCTTCCGGCGGTCAACTGCTGGTCAATGGCAAGAACCTCAGTCGCCTGCACAAAAGCCAGATACCCTATTATCGACGGCGTGTCGGCGTGGTTTTTCAAAACCACCAGCTGCTGTTTGACCGCAGTGTGTTCGACAATGTGGCCCTGCCGATGCAGGTTTCGGGCGCCCAGCACCGAGACATTGAGCGGCGTGTGCGTGCCGCCCTCGACAAGGTTGGCTTGCTGAGCAAAGAAAAGCTCAACCCCGTGCAATTATCGGGCGGTGAGCAGCAGCGCATCGGCATCGCGCGGGCCGTGGTACACACGCCGCGCATCCTGCTCGCCGATGAGCCAACGGGCAACCTCGACCCCGAGCTATCGGCGGAAATCATGACCCTGTTTGAAGACTTCCGAAATGTCGGTGTTAGCGTGCTGGTGGCGACCCACGATATCGCGCTAATTTCATCCATGGGCGAAAGAGTCTTAACCCTGGATCAGGGACGACTATCGGAGGCAGCCGCTCTTGCCCCGGCATAAGGTCGAAACAGGTACGCCATCCCAGCCCCGGCGCAGTGGTGCGGTCGAAAGCCGCAGGAATTTGCTCTCGATCGTGCGCGCTTATTTTCATAACCATCGCAAAAATGCCTCTGAAAGTTTTGAGCGCATGGTCGCTGAGCCCCTGCAAAGTGTCATGACAATGCTGGTTGTTGCCATCGCCCTGGCTCTGCCGGCCATGCTGTACGTCGGTGTTTCGAGTTTGCAACAACTCAGCGGCAGTTGGGATAGCAGTGCACAGATGACCCTGTTTCTGAAAAAGGGTGCTAAAGATAAGGCCGTCAAGAGCTTGATCAAGCGGCTTGAAGCCAATAGTGATCTGGCGGAGGTACACTATATTTCACCCAATCAGGCGCTCGATGCCCTGCAGGACAGCGCGGGTTTTGGTGAGGCTTTAAACTTACTCGATGAAAACCCACTGCCGCCGGTGCTACTTGTGGTGCCGATTGCCGCCATTGAGGCCGATGTGCCACGGGTTGAGCAGCTGGTGAAAACGCTGGCTAAGCACCCTCTGGTCGATGAGGTGCAGCTCGACATGAAGTGGCTGCAGCGCATGCAGCAGATACTCGATATCGGCCGGCAAATCACCGTGTTGCTGGGTGGGGCCTTGTCCCTGGGTGTTTTGCTGGTGGTCGGTAATACGATTCGTCTGGCGATAGAAAATCGCCGTGAGGAAATTCTGGTGGTCAAGCTGGTCGGTGGCACGAATAGCTTTGTGCGGCGGCCTTTCCTTTACACCGGGCTTTGGTACGGCATTTTCGGCGGATTAATTGCCTGGCTGGGGGTGGTGATTGCCCAGTTTTGGCTGGGCGCAACGGTGAGCCGTCTGGCGGCTCTCTATCAAAGTGACTTCGCGCTGAAGAATATTGGTCTTGAGGGCATGCTGGTTTTAATCGCCCTTGGCGGCATTCTCGGTCTGGTCGGCGCAGCGCTTGCGGTGGGTCGGCATATTGCACAGCTGGAACCGTGATTCGCTAGGCAAAACAGGCACTTGAATGAACTTTTACGGCCTTTTGTTATCAAACATAAGAGTGGTAAACTACGTCGCTGATTTAAAGAGGTTGTTATGAGTACGAGTCTTCAATCGATTCAATGGATGGCGCCAGGGGGTAACCTCGGGGCCTATATGCAGGGTGTGAGCACGATTGCAATTCTCTCCGTTGAGGAGGAGAAAGCCCTCGCTGAACGTCTGTATTTTGAGGATGACGTCGACAGTGCACGTCAACTGATTATGGCTCACCTACGCTTCGTGGTGCATATTGCCCGTTCCTACAATGGTTATGGCCTGCCTCTGGCAGACATTATTCAGGAAGGCAATGTTGGTCTGATGAAGGCAGTTAAGCGCTTTAACCCTGAGAGGGGCGTGCGTTTGATCTCTTTTGCCGTGCATTGGATCAAGGCTGAAATCCATGAGTTTGTACTGCGTAACTGGCGCATCGTTAAAGTTGCGACTACCAAGGCGCAGCGCAAGTTGTTCTTTAATCTTCGCGGCGCGAAAAAACGCCTGGCCTGGTTGACCAATGATGAAGCCAAAGCCATCGCCGAAGATCTGGGTGTAGAAGTTAAGCATGTGCGCGAGATGGAAAAACGTCTCTCCGCCCGAGATGCTGGCTTTGATGCTTCGTCCGATGACGATGACGAAAGTGCCTACCAGGCACCGGCCCTCTACCTTGAAGATCGTGAGGCTGACCCGGCTCTGTTAGTTGAAGATGCCGATTGGGAAAGTGATAGCAAGGCCCGTCTGGTCACCGCACTTGGCGAGCTGGATGAACGTAGTCAGGACATTATTCGCCAGCGCTGGTTGAGCGATGCAAAGTCAACCTTGCACGATCTGGCCGCGATCTACGGTGTATCGGCGGAGCGTATTCGTCAGCTCGAGCAAAACGCCATGAAAAAGGTGCGCACTTTCCTCGAGGCTTAAATCCTCTAAGAACAAGTTCAAAGTGTTTAACACTTAAAAAAACCGCGAATTTCGCGGTTTTTTTAAGTGCATCGTAAGCTCAGTCAGTTTTTCTCCCTCTTATATTAGGTGGCCTACAGTGAGTTCAAACCCTATCGGTAGTCGTTCGTTGCCGTTGCTGGTGGTAATTAACGGCTTTCTGGTTGTAGCCCTCGGCGCTTTTGGTGCCCATGGCTTAAAGGCCTTGATCGCCCCCGAGGCGATGCAGTACTGGCATACCGGTGTGCGCTACCAGATGTTTCACGTTGTCGGCTTACTGGCTTGTGCCTTCTTTGCGTCGAGCTGTGAAGCCAGCCCTCGTGCTGCCCGCTGGGCGGTAGTAGCGGCCTGTTTGTTTGTACTGGGCATGGTGTTCTTTAGTGGCAGTCTTTATCTCCTGGCATTGACTCAGAAAAGCTGGCTCGGTATGTGTGTGCCGGTAGGTGGGGTGTTTTTTCTGTTGGGCTGGACTAGCCTGGCAATTTGTCACTTTCGGCGGTGAACGTAGACATGACTGAAGCGACGAATTTTCGACCCGAGTACAAGAAAAAATCCATCCGCAGCTATGTGCTGCGCAGTGGCCGTATGACAGAGGGCCAGCAGCGCGGGCTTGAACAGCATTGGCCCAACTTTCGCCTGAGTTTATTTGCCGGCCCGATAGATGATTGGGCAGCAGTGTTTGGCCGCGTGGCACCCGTGGTGCTGGAGATAGGCTTTGGCATGGGCGACTCACTGCTGACCATGGCTGAAAATGAGCCCGATAAGGATTTTGTCGGTATTGAAGTTTATCCGCCCGGTGCCGGGCGACTGGTGAATCGCGCAGCAGAACTGGGCTTATCCAATCTGCGTATTTATCTTGCCGATGCCATGGACGTGTTGGACGACTGTATTCCAAACAACAGTCTGGACAGGGTGCAACTGTATTTCCCCGACCCCTGGCATAAAAAGAAGCACAATAAACGACGCATCGTACGGCAGGCTTTTGTCGATAAAATTCGCACGAAACTTGTTGTTGATGGTCAGTTTCATATGGCCACGGATTGGCAGCCCTACGCTGAGCATATGGTCGAAATCATGCTTGAAGCTGAAGGCTTTGCTAATTTGGCGGGGGAGGCGGTGTATTCACCACGGCCCGATTATCGTCCCATCACCAAATTTGAAAAACGCGGGCAGCGCCTGGGTCACGGGGTATGGGATTTGCTCTATCGTCGCGAGCTTTAGTGGCTGACGAGAGTGGTGTTTAGTTAATTTAATCGGGTATTATTTACCCACAAAAAAAGAGCCGACAGGGCACTTATTAAAACAAAGGATATTTAGATGAAGCTCAAAAAAATAAAGGTTTTACCCGTTGCCCTCGCAGCATCACTGTTCCTCGTGGGCTGTGAAGAGGCCAGCAAGCCGAAGGCCGGGGCATCCGTTGCAGCGGCAGTGGCGCTGGAATCAGAAATACAGAAAGTCAGTTACATTATGGGTACTAATATCGGCGGGCAAATTAAGGGCGAGGCCTTTGAGGTTGATATCCCCTCGCTGACACTGGGCTTGAGTGATGCCGTGGCCGGTAATGAGCCAAAACTGTCTGAAGACGAAGTTAAAGCGGTGATCGAGTCTTTCCAGGCGAAGATGATGGCTGAACAGGAAGCGAGCGCAAAGCTGGTGGCAGAAACCAATATTAAAGAAGGCGAGGTCTTTTTGGCAGAAAACGCGAAGAAAGACGATGTCGTGGTCCTGGAAAGCGGCCTGCAATATAAAGTGATCACCGCTGGCACAGGTGCTACCCCCGCGCCCGAAAATACGGTAGAAGTGCACTATGTCGGTACCTTGCTTGACGGTACTGAGTTCGACAGTTCGGTTAAGCGCGGTGTGCCCGCCCAGTTTGGTGTGACTCAGGTGATCCCCGGTTGGGTTGAAGCGCTGCAACTGATGAAAGAAGGTGCCAAGTGGGAGCTGTATGTGCCTGCAGGGCTAGCCTACGGCCCGGGTGGAACAGGTGGTTTGATTGGTCCCAATCAAACACTGATCTTTGAAGTGGAGTTATTAAAAGCCTCTACGGGCGATGACGCTGGCTAAAATAAGCCAACTGAAAGCTCTGAAAAAGCCCTTAACCGGGCTTTTTTTTCGCCTCGATTTTGCTACCGCTTATGTTGTACATCAAGGGATTAAAGGATAGGGCTTAAAGAATTTTTGACAGCCACAACAACAGGGTCGGTAAAGTCAGTGCGGTCAGCACACCCGTCAGGCCCAGTGCCAGGCTTGAAAAGGCACCACAAAGGGGGCTGATATCAAAAGCCCGTGCCGTACCGACACCGTGGGCATTGATACCCAGCGTAAAACCTTGCAAGCGCTCATCGTTGACACCGAGCAGGCTCAATAAGCGCGGCCCGGCGATGGCCCCGACCACGCCAGTAAAAATAACCACGCCAGCGGTAAACTCCCCCAAAGCACCAATTTCTTTAGCGATGCCCAGAGCAATGGGGGTGGTGACGGATTTCGGTGTCAGCGAGAGCAGGGTCAGCGGGTCCGCGCCAAATAAAGCGGCCAGCGTTACCGCACACAAGGGCGCGGCAATGGCACCGAATAACAGGGTCAGTAAGAGGGGTTGAGCGAGGGCGCGAATACGTGCGAACTCCCGGTCGAGAGGTATCGCCAGGGCAACGGTTGCCGGGCCGAGTAGCCAGTAAAAAATACTGTTGGCTCGTTGGTAGCGTGCGTAGTCGATATCAAAGCTGTAAAGCAGGGCGGCGATTAACAGGCAGCTACTCACCAGGGGGTGCAACAGCGAGAAGTGCCGGGCCTTTTGAAAGGCCCACAGGCCTGCAAAATACGCACAAAGGGTAAGTGCCAGCAGGCCCGCCGAGAAGAGAAAGTCCATTGGTTCGCTGTGCAATGCGTCAGTCATTCTTTAGCGATACCGCGCGTCAATGCTTTCAGCGTGAGCCCAGTTAAGGCAATCGATAGCAAGGTGCCGCCCACTATCGCTGCAAGTATGGCGGGCCACTGCTGCTGCATCGCCTCGGGCAGGAAGAAGATACCGAGACCAGCGGGAATAAAAAACAGTG
>QNFO01000086.1 GCA_003646355.1 Gammaproteobacteria bacterium | reverse complement strand
GGTGACCATGGCATTTTCAGTGATTTCGCTAATCGGCGTGGTCACTAGTTCTGCATTGTCGCGGTTAAATACGGGGTAGAATTTGGTGGTAAAGCTGGGTCGTTTACAGCCAAAATCATATTTTGGAATCAGGGCTTCCTGAGTAACAGGATCGTTGACCTGATTGCGGATATGTTTGACGCAAATGTTCTGCAGTTGTTTGCCCGCTGGCGAAAAATACTTATTAAAAATAAGCAGGTTAATCATCACTACATCAGTAAACAAAATCGTTATCTGGCGAGCAAGATTCTGCAAGCCGGGGATTTTCGCAAAAGCCTTTTGCAGTTTTGGTCCAAATGGCAATTCTTTTTTCGGCAGCAACCAGATGGCAGTGCGCTGGTATACGTCGAGTGATTTCACCTTGTCGGCAATTTCAGGCACCAATTGAATACTGGTGGCACCGGTGCCGATAACGGCGACGCGTTTGTTGTTGAGGTCGTAGGAGTGATCCCAGCGGCCAGTGTGAATGGTTTTGCCTTCGAATTTTTCGATGCCCTTAATCAGCGGTAATTTAGGCAGGGTTAAAAAGCCCGTGGCGCTGACAATATAGCGTGAAACATAGGTGTTGCCGGCCTGTGTGCGGGTAATCCAGACATTGTTGAGTTCGTCGTAAATGGACTCGGTAACGTCCTCGTTATAACGCATGTGGGGGCGGATACCATACTTTTGCGTGCAGTGGTCAACGTAGGCTTTCATTTCCTTACCCGGCGCGTAGAGGCTAGACCAGTTGGGGTTTTGCTCAAAAGAAAAGGAATAGCTAAGAGAGGGGATGTCGACGGCGAGGCCGGGGTAGGTATTGTCGCGCCAGGTGCCACCGACATCATCGGCCTTTTCGAGAATAACGAAGTCGCCGAGGCCTTCTTTAATCATGCGAATTCCGGCGCCGATGCCGCAAATACCGGAGCCGATAATCACAGTCTCGTAATCGATCAGGGGTTTTTCCGCCTTCGGCGGTAGATCAAGTACATGATCTAATGCTGTCTCTGTCATGGGTTTACCTATTTGGTTTCGTTAGATTTTCATTGTTGATAAGTATTGTTTTTATAATTTGAGCGCTTAGATCAGCTTTAATAGATCTTGCTGAGTAGGGGGTAGTTGATGGTTTTATAGCTTATTTTGTAAAACGTAGAAGCAGATATTAGCACTCTTGTCGATCTTTCCGTGAGGCCCTTTTGTGACTCCCAAGTGGGGCGGTCAATAAGGCTTTGTACTGGGAAAAGGCCAGGTGCAAAAGCCAGTAATCGCACTAACACTAGGGTTTTTATTGTTTTGGCGCCAGAGGCAGGTAATGCTCTTGCCGGGGTTTGGCCTTGCGGGTTAGCATGGTGGGGTAAGCAATAGCCATTTACTCTAACTAAATAGGAAGAAAATAATTATGTCGGCAAGTGAAATTGAAGGACTTATCGAACAGTTAAAAGCCAACCCACTGGGTGGCACTCTCGACGAAATGCGTGCTCAGTTTGATGGCATGGCCTCGCCGGTGGCAGATGATGTGGATGTCAAAGCCATCGACGCCGCTGGTGTGCCCTGCGAGTTGCATACGCCACCGGGGGCCGATACTTCACGTATTATTATGTACGTTCACGGTGGTGGTTATGTGATCGGCTCCCTGAGCAGCCACCGCGCCGTGGTTGCCGAATTGGCCCGTGCGGCGGGTTGTCAGGCTCTGGCAGTCGATTACCGCTTGGCGCCCGAGCACGTTTACCCCGCTGCGGTTGATGACTCTATTTGTGCTTACCTCTGGTTGCTGAGCAATGGTTATAGCGCCGACAAAATTGTTATGGCTGGTGACTCTGCCGGTGGTGGTTTGACCGTCGGCACTTTGGTGGGTCTACGTGACGGTAAGCATCCACTGCCCGCAGCCGGTGTTTGTATATCGCCCTGGGCCGACCTTGAAGCGACAGGTGAAACCTACCAAAGCCGTAAAGATATTGACCCCATGGTGAGCTACGATCTAATCGCGCCAATGGGCAAGGTCTATATTGGTGCTGGCGATATTCAAGCGCCGACAGCTTCGCCAATTCATGCGGATCTCACAGGTTTACCACCCCTGTTGATTCAGGTGGGTTCTGCCGAAACATTGTACAGCGATTCCGAAACACTCACTAAAAATGCCAAAGCGGCGGGTGTTGAGGTGATTTTGGAAGAGTGGCAGGACATGATCCACGTTTGGCATTTGTTCTTCCCCCAGTTGACCGATGGCCGCAAAGCGATTTCGCGCATTGGTGAATATGTCAAAGAAAAAACCGGTGCATAACTAGCGCTTGTACAGCATAAAAAAAGCCCTGTGCTAATTTAGTCAGGGCTTTTTTTATGCCATTTGTTTTTGCAGTTGGACTTTCTTGAGTTAGGTTTTGTTGATAACTACAAAGGCTTTGTGGCAACGGCGATGACAGCCGGCCAGGGTAAGCTAATGGGGTTTTCTGAAGTCTCAACAGCAGCAATAATCTCGCTGTGAATTTTCTCCCGATTTTCCTCCTCCTGAGCTTCAAGTAACATCGCCGTGCGCACGGTGCTTTTGTAAATAGTATCCAGTAGTTCCTGACCTGAAGTGGGCTGCCAGTGAAGTGTTAATTCACTAATGCTGATGTCGCTAAAACCGGCTGTTTCAAGGGCCCTTTGGCTTTCAGCAGGCTCACTAAAGCGAAAAAACGGTGGCGCCTCTGGCAGGGGGACATCCATTGATCCGTGGCGAGAAATAGCACCGAGTACCAGTTTGAAAAAGGCATGTTTTTCGGCGGGTGCCCAAACCGTACAAGCGAACTTGCCGCCTGGTTTGAGTATGCGCCAGGCTGCGCTAATGGCTTTGTCGGGGTCGGCCATATGTAAAAGGCCAAAGGGGCACACGGCGGCATCAAAAAAACCATTGGGGAAAACCAGGTGCTCTGCGTCGCCCTCATAAAAAAGTGCATTGGGATAATTGCGTGAGGCCTCGCCAATCATCGCCGCCGAGAAATCGACCCCCGTAGCAATTGCCCCACGCGCCTGTGCCGCCCCTGCGGTGTAACCGGGGCCGGTGGCGATATCGAGAAAAACACTGCCCGCTTCGACCTCGACAGCATCGAGCAGAGGCTCGACGGCCTGCCGGGTTATTTGGCCCGCATAGTCGCCGTAGTCTCTGGCCTTTTGGTTCCAGCCTTTGAGTTCCATGTCTTTAAAGGCGGTAGTGGCATTCTCCACGGTTGTATCGGCGCTCATTGCTCTCGTTTCCAATTGTTGGGTATTGGGTCGGATTATAGCTGTCTTATTGCTTGCGTAGTCCCGAGGCATAATCTGGAGTGGCTTTCTCGCCACCCAGGCTAAGACATAGGGCTACTATCATGCGATTTGTCGCTTATGCCCCTTACGAGCGTAGACAGTAAAGCCATGATAGCGATGCACCAGACAATCACGGCACCACTGGGCAAGTCTAAAAGCGAAGATAAAATCAAGCCAAGCCCATAGCCAGCAGCACCTATCAGATAAGCGCTTAACAAGGTGTTTTTGCTGCCAATACTGCCGAGAGCGGGGATAATCAGGCTGGCAAAAACTAGATAAACACCGATTAACTGCACTGAATTGGTGATGGCTAATGCAAACACCAGGTAGAAGCCAAGGTGGTTCAAGCGCTGTCGGAAGCTAAACAGGATCAGAAAAATAAAGCCCGTCACCAAAGCCGTCGGTAGGAGTTGCTCCCAGGTGATCCAGAGAATTTGCCCCACCAGTAAATCCTTGAGGGATTCACCGCCGTGGGGATTGCCCGACAGAATTAAAATACTGGCGGTTGCGGCGAGGACAAATATCGCACCGATGAGGGCTTCCTGAAACTCCTGATAGTGTTTCTCCAGAGTGTTTAATGCCACTGCGGCGATTAAGGCAGTATTTAGTGCCACGAGTTGTACCTCCCAGCCATGGATATCCCAGCCGAAGCGATAGGCAGCAATTACCCCCAGCCCAGCAATTTGAGCAATTGCCAGGTCAATAAAAATAATGCCTCGTTTAAGGACTTCCTGCCCAAGCGGCACATGGGTGGACAGTATCAGCAGACCGACGAAAAAAGCGGGCCCAAGGATGGCAAAATCCAGGCCTTCAAAGCTCATGACTCAGCACTCAATAATTGCTGTAAAAGTCTGTCGAACCACTGGATCAGGTTTTCTTTATCGGCGGGGCTAAAGGCTAAGCCAACAACAGGAAGTCCTGTTTTTTTCGACAGCCAGAGAGCAGATTTATCATTTTGATAGCTGGCGTGCAGAATCATATCGGCCGGTCTCAGCTTTAACTGGGTAAGTAGTTTGCCCAAATGGCTGCTGCTGGGCGCAATACCCGGTCGCGGTTCCAGTACGGCAAGCCTTTCCAAACCTAGCCAGCGCTCTAGATAGATCCAGCTATTGTGACTGACAACAATGCGTTTACCTCGCAATCTCTCGGTTTGTTTTTCCCATTGCGAAATTGCTTCACGCCATTCAAGAGTGAAAATTCGCAGGTTTTCCAGGTAGTTATTTTTATTAGAGGGATCAATTATTACCAGGCTGGACACCAATGCCACGGCAACCTGCTGTACGCGGTAGGGATCAAGATGAATGTGTGGGTTGCCCGCGGCATGAATATCACCCAGGCTGCGATCAAGCACTGTTGGCTTTTCAAGCAGGGATACGTGATCTGTTGCTATAAAGTAAGCCACTTGCCCCGGTTGAATCTTGGCGTTGCCTGATTTTCGCAATAGTAGGGGCAACCAGCCCACTTCTAGCTCTGCCCCCGTGCACACCAACATATCCGCACGCCGCACCTTGGCAATTAAGCTGGGCCGGGCCTGTATATGGTGTGGGTCCTGCTGGGCAGTGGTGGCGCTATAAACCCTGGCCGCATCGCCAGTTAAAGTCCGTGCCAGGGCGGCCCACTCGGGTTCGCAGGCAAATATATTGAGTTGGGCATAGGCGGTGCTGGAGCTGGAGCACAACGTTAATAGCAGCACAGCAAGCCAATACTTTTTTTTCCATTGCTGAAACATTATTGTTTTCTCCTAAAACTGATGAGCACTGTGACTGCCGAGGCTCATGGTGTATTGCAGGAGAAACTGGTGGTCAGTCTCTGTGTAGGATTTATCTTGATTATATTGCAGGCGCAGGCGACTAAATTCACTGGGTAGCCATTCGAGTGTGGCACTGTAGCGCTGGGGAGTATGGCCCTCGTTATCTAGCCCAGCCTCAGCCAGTACATCAGCATCCGAGCCGCGATTGTTGCTGTCTAAGTAGTCGTAGCGAAAGCCAGCCTGCCACTGTGGTTTAAATTTATAAGTTGCCTGGGCATACCAGCCTTTTTGATGACCGTCATAAGATGTCATTTCCAGAGGGAAACCACTATTTAGCATGCTTATTTCACCGTCCTCTTTACGGTCAAAATATTCAAACTGAAATTTAAAGTTTCGATTACCTGGATTGCCGTGCGGAGCCCATTTGTAAACGAGGTCGAGTGCGCTGATTTTGCTATCGCCACTAAATGAAGGCGTCTCCGCTGCACCTGTTTCATGCGCATGCCCACCACTATCTCGGCCTTTTATGTTGTTTGCCTGCCAATGGCTTAAGCCCAATTGCCAGCTGTGTTCGATACCGATATCACCGCCTATATCAGTAAATGCCGTCCATGCGCCTATACCATTCGTCGTGCCACCTGCGGGAAAGCGACTGCCGCTTAATAACTCCGCACCCAATTGCAAAAAGGTATCGGTCGGGGCAAGCCAGGTCATTTGCACGCCATCATCAATTAACTGATCGCCGAACAAGCCTCTATAAATTAAGGGAGCATCGGTAAAATCCCATGCGTGTACATGTTTCTGGTTAAGGTAGCCAATCTCTGAAAGGAAGCGGCCAGCTTTTAGGGTAAAGCCATCGCCTAATCCCAGCGTTTGAATAAAGGCTTCTTCCAGTTCTGTTTCGGTCTGACCT
>QNFO01000085.1 GCA_003646355.1 Gammaproteobacteria bacterium | reverse complement strand
TCATCGGCCTCCTCAAGAAAAAACTCTAAAATATCGGGGTCATGGACTTCACCGGCCATACGACTGGCCAAATCATCACTACTCGTCGGCTCCTCAGTTGCCGATACTGAAGCTTTTGTTAGCGCTGTGTCCGGCTCTTGCACTGGCAGCAAAGGTTCTACTAGCTCTGGCTCCGCCTCAAGCACGGCTTCTATTTCTGGCGCCGATAATTCCTCTGTAAGTGGCTCTTCTTCAAGGGCTACAGCGCCGCCCGACTTAACCCAATCGAGTACAGTCAGCAACTCGTCATAGCGGGTGAACAGCAGGTCAAACACCGCCGCGTCACCCTTCGCCAACTGACCCTCTTCCTGTAAAATCAGCGCTTCCAGGTCATGACTCAAATCCCCCAATAAGCGCAGGCCCGCCAGTCTGGCACCGCCCTTTAAGGTATGTAAAACTCGGTTCAGTAACGCACCCTGACTAACATCGCCCGGCTCGTTCCGCCAAGACTGCATGGCGTTTTCAATATCCTCAAGCAGGTCATCGGCCTCCTCAAGAAAAAACTCTAAAATATCGGGGTCATGGACTTCCCCGGCCATACGGCTGGCCAGGTCATCACTACTCGTAGGCTCCTGGACTGCCAGCTCTGGAACCTCCTGTGTATCCGTAGTTTCCAGCTCTTCAGCCAGCATTACTCGTGCAGCTTGCGCCTCTAGCTGAGTAAAGATTTCAGCTGGTGCCGGAGCAACAGGCTGACCGATGGCAACAATATCCATCATGCTCAATATTTGCTCGTGAGCGGCCTTGAAGATACTCAAAGCATCGTCATCAATTCCTTCTCCAAGATCAGTAATATGGCCCAATGCCCGTGACAGTTCAGTGCACAACATCGACAAGGAAGATACACCCGAATCTTCGGCCGCCGCACTGAGTTCTGCCAACTCATTGACCAGAGGGTCGACATCCTGTCGGCTAAATGTTGGCTGGGAGAACCACTGATCCAGCAAACTATCGGCCAGCAGAACATTTTCCAGGCCCGTGACCATCAGCTTCTGTAACAGAGCAAGGCCTCTTGGTGCCGTACTCGTCGTTCTTTCCTCTTGCCATTGTGCG
The DNA here is from genome assembly GCA_003646355.1 of Gammaproteobacteria bacterium. The sequence continues at coordinate 4,910 of QNFO01000085.1, read as the reverse complement.
CGGGCAAGCTCAACACGTGAGCGGTATTCATTCAGGCCAGCACTGTCTTCGCCATCCCCTGTCTCAAGCCGGGCCAGAGTATCGCGCAGCCGATCAACGCCATTCATTAATAACGCAATAATGCGACTACTGACATTTTGACCGCGCGCATAAAGTGCGATGAGGAAGTCTTCTAGCGTACTGGCAAGCTCAGACACAGCAGCAAAACCGGCCATTCCTGCGCTGGCTTGTAAGGTATGCAGCGCCCGTTGCACGTCTGCAGGCGCCAAACGCGAACCTTCGTGGGGCTGTTGAAAATCATCAAGAAATTTTGCCAGCGTATTTATATAATTGCCGGCCTCGCCAACAAAGATCTGCACAACAGGCTGTACTTCAGCACTGTCCTCAAGCGCGGCTAACGCGTCAACATCGTCTGGCAAATCCGGCTCAGACAAGCTGACAGCCAGCGCCTCGAGATTTTCCAGCTCAACGCTCTGTTCTTCTTCTCGAGGCAAGGTGACTGGTTCACCCCTTGTTAGCGCTTCTGCAGCAGCAATAAGGCTTAGACAATAGGGCGACAAATGTTGATTGCCACGCTCAAAATCGTCGACCAGAGAAGGGATCACAGCCAGTGATATATCGATTAGCTCTACTATTTCAGCGGGAATCACAGCGGATTTTTCAAGAATCTTGTTGAGCATATTCTCAATTGACCAGGCAAGATCGCCAATGGCATTGGCTTTAACCATTCTGCCACTGCCCTTAAGGGTATGAAAACCTCTGCGTAGTTCGTTCAGTGTTTTTTCATCAGTCGGGTCGAGGGCCCAGGTCGGATAATTTGTTTCTAGCTCAGCCAACACCTCTTGCGCTTCTTCAATGAAGATTTCTTTAATCTCGGGATCAATCTCATCTTCATCGTCGTCTTCACTGTCAGAGCTCTCGGCATCCGGGAGAGCTTCTAGCGCATCAATCTCAGCATCGAAAGCTGAGGGCTCAATTTTTGGTTCCGCTTCAGCCTCAAGATCAATAGCAAAACCGAGCTTTTCCATCGCCTGGGCCGTGAGGCGTAGCATGTCACGCTGCTCACCTTCTCGGCCTTTATCGATCGCCTCAAGATAATATTCAAAGCCCGTAATCGCGTCGGCGAGGGCATCTAAATCAGACCACTCGGGAGGCTGCTCACTTTGAAGCAATTGGCTGGTGATGTAATTACCCAGCTGCTCGACAATCAGCGCTACTCGCTTTAAGCCAATAACCTCAACAGCGCCAAAAATATGCTCAAACTGACCGGGGATTTCCTGCAGAAACTTGCCGTCCCACTGAGAGGCAATGTAACCAACTATTGACTCTTTAATACTTTCAAAATTATTGCGTACTTCACGAATCAGCGAGCGCTGAGCATCGTCCACAACGTAAGCCGTTTCTGAAAAAAGATCACTGGCAAGGGGCGTATCCGCATAATTCAAGGCCCAATCCTGCAGACTGCGCTGGATACTCTGCAGGCGTGTGCCGACCATCGGCAGGTCAGGCGTTGCCTGGTCAAGCTCCCCAGCCACATCTCGTAAGCTCTGAGAGAGTTTAATTTGGCCAATCACCATCAGAGTCGTAGCCAGTCTCTCGGTCGATAGTTTTACTTCAACAAGCTTGCTTTGATCGCCCATTCCAGAAGAATCAACGATGCTCGTTAGTGAAGTAATTTCAGTCTCTAGCGTGTCGCACAGGGCGGTAACAACCGCTCCATCAAGGTGTGTGTGTAAAGCGCCCTCACGTTCACTCAGCAATAGAGAGGGGAAGGCCTGGTCTAGAGAAAAGTCTTCTTTTATAGCATTAAGAGCAGGGCTATCACTCGGCGCAAGTGCAATGTAATACAGTAAATTACGTAAAAGAGCAGGGTGCTGTAAGCCAGGCTCTTCGCCACTAACCAGGCTACGAAGGGTTTTATCTAACTCCCAGAGCAGAGACCGGGTGGCAGCGCTTTGGCTAATATTATTAGCAACCAGGGCAGTAAAAAATACGCTGCTAACTCGCCACAGGGGCTCTAGTAGATCACCACTCAAATCATTTTGTAGTCGCCGTAATACAGCGGCAATTTTTTGCTGATTACTGTCCAGATCACGCAGCTTCAAATAACCTAACAATGCGTATTGATAGACTTTCTGTAGCTTCCCGAGCATGTCTTTATCGACCACAACAGCATTGCCGGACGGCTCAACCGCAGAAGGATCAAGCACTGGCATTTTGGGCATGAACAGGACTGTTGATGAAATCAGTGGCTCAGCCCTGACTGCCCGCAATTCATTAACCTGTTCCATTAACTGAGCTAGCGTATCGTCACAACCATCAAGCAAGTCCCGCACATAGTTGGGCAGCGCAAGCATTGTCAGCTCGAGCGCCTCGCAGGTATCTATCACGCTGGCCGAAGACCCACTCAGCAGCATTTTCAGAGTGGCTTCCATCTCCTTTGCAAGTAATACAGCGCCATAGCACTGGGCCATGGTGAGGGAACCGCTGACCTGATGCAGATAACCCAGGGCAAAACTCAGCTGCGACGAATCCTCTGGATCCGATCGATAGGCCAGTAGCGCTTCCCTTGCCAGGCCCAGACTGGTATCGAGCTCATCAACCAGCCATCCCAGTCCTCTCAGGCTATGTGTCATTTTTATGGTCATCGTTTTACAACTAGCATCCCTATCTACAACGGTTTCTCAAAAGCCTGAATACCCGGATAATCCACTCTGCTCAAGCCTGTCGGCTGCCAGTCATTAAGCTCTCCTGGCCCAACAATCAAATAGCCGCCCGGCTTAAGTTTTTCGACGAAACTATTTAATAAATCTCTACGCCGCCAGTTTTTTAAATAGATCAAAACGTTCTGACAAAAAATCACATCTACAGGACTGGCAAGGCCAGGGCTATTTTCGTCAAACATGTTACTCACAAAGAACCCGACTCTCTTTTTAAGCTCGGCTTTAACTTCCATTGACGCGCTTGCGGCCACACTAAAATAACTATCGAGCAATTCCTGTGGCACGCTCTCAAGGTGTCTATTGGGATAGAGACCCCGGCGTGCGGAGTCAATGGCCTCGGCACTAACATCAATGCCAACAATGCTAAAAGCGGGCGTTTGTCCCGCCATGCGGTAATTATCAAATGCACTCATCGCCAGGGAATACACTTCTTCTCCCGTCGAGCAGCCGATGCTACAGACACTGTAGCGTTGCTCTTTCTGTGGCGACTGGAGGTGTTGTAGCAAGCGGTTTTTAAAAAAGTCGTGCGAAGCCTGATGGCGGAAAAACTGACTTTCCTTAACCAGTAAACGGTCAAGTAAAATGCCCCACTCCCGAGTGCCGGCACCGGGCTGAGAAACTTCACGGAAGTAATCCTCGACATCGTCAAAACCCAGCTCGTTAACCCTGCGAGCGATTTGTCGCCTGACATAATCATCCCGGTGAGCGGCAATGCGTACACCCGTCTTATTTTCGAGCATCTCCGCCCACAGCCGATACTGCCGGTCGCTTAATGGCGTCTCATCTGCTTGACCAGGCCCAGTACCGTCGGTAGAAAGCCGCGTGGAATCTTTTTGCATGATGCTTACTCAGTGTCAGATTCGGCCATCATCCTCAAAGTCGATATCGAACTCGCCCAGATCAATCCCCGCCAGCTCCTGCTCAAGGTCAGAAATTGTGGTCTTTTTCAAGACATCAGACTCACCCTCAAGCTCGGCAAAATCATCGCCGGCGGAAAAGTCAGCCGTGTCATCGCTAGCGCTTTCTGAATAGGCATCAATTTCATCCATTGCCGCACTGCTACTGGCAAGTACACTCTCAACGTGAGCCGGTGCCTTATGTGCCAGTGGTTCACGGGCAGCGGGAGGTTTTGGTTTCGGCGCTGGTGCCGGTGTTGGTGCGGGCGCAACACTACGAGCTGGGGCCGCACTCGGCTTAGCCTGTACCGGAATATCAATATCAACCGTGTCATCAATATCCAGCGAAGCCGTTCTATGACTTTTCTCCAGATAGTTTGCGGGCAACTTAAAGCCCGAGACCGATTCTCTCAACTCAACGGCCATATCGGTCAACTTACCAACCGACGATGCCGTGCGGCTGGTGCCGTCCAGAGTCTGCGTTGTAATATCCTGAATCACGTTCATGGTTTTGGAAACGTGACCAGCCGTGGTTGACTGGTGTCGTGCCGCCGTTGAAATATCCTGAATCAGTTCTGCCAGACTGGTCGAAACCGTTTCAATTTCACTCAGTGCAACGCCCGCATTTTGGGTCAGCGCTGCCCCCGAAACAACTTCAGCAGTGGTTTGCTCCATCGAGGAAACCGCTTCATTGGTATCCGTTTGAATGGTCTTTACCAGGTCGGCGATCTGCTTACTGGCTCCAGCAGAACGCTCCGCAAGGCGCTGAACTTCATCGGCAACCACCGCGAAACCACGCCCCGCATCACCCGCCATCGATGCCTGAATAGCGGCGTTGAGAGAAAGAATATTGGTTTGATCGGCAATGTCGTTAATCAGCGAAACAATATCGCCAATTTCCTGTGAGCTTTCACCGAGGCGTTTAATCCTTTTCGCCGTGTCCTGAATCTGCTCGCGAATACGATCCATACCGCTAATGGTACTGCGTACTACCTCTGCACCCTTACTCGCAATCGACACCGAACGGTCGGCAACACCAGCCGATTCAATGGCATTGGCCGAAACCTGATCGATGGTAATCGCCATTTCATTAATAGCCGCCGATGCCGCCGCAATTTCCTGCGCCTGATGCTCGGAAAGCTCGGTTAATTGCACAACCATCGTACATGAATCATTGGTCGAAGAGGAAACGTTTTCAGCCGTATCAACAATACGTGCCACCAGCTCTCGGAGCTGAATAATGGCGAAGTTAATCGCATCAGCAATAGCACCGGTGAAGTCTTCTGTAACC
>QNFO01000084.1 GCA_003646355.1 Gammaproteobacteria bacterium | reverse complement strand
CAAAACAATCACGGCGATACAGATCAGCAAAGCCTAGTTTATAGCTGCCATCAGGGCGCTGACCATCTACCCGCCGCTCAAAGACATAGGCATTGCCGCAGTTATCACTACCGGCAGGGTCGGGTTGCGGCAGGCACAGCGCGGTACAGAGTTCGGTCAGAAAAAGTTGGAAGTTGGCTTTTTCTGTGCCGTCTGCATTTTCCCATCGCTGAATAAACTGGCCGACGACCTGATCTGATATTTGTGGCAGATCGGTATTATCTTGTTGAGCACTCAATTAGCGCAGGTCCTTCTTTTTGCAATGCTTTTTGAATATGAAAGAAATGGGGCCAAGTTGAACTTCCCTCAAAATAACGGACATATTTATTGAGAGGCATATTGCCTTTCAAATTCTTCGGGGCAGAGTGATCTTGTACCACTTTCTCGGACGATTAATTTTATCGTTAATTGGTTTTTTATGCGGCGTTAATATGAATTTTTTGGACGCTATCAAGCTTTATACGTTTTTTAGCTTGCCATAGGTCATACGCATCTTACATAGAAAGCCAGCTTTCAGGGCTACGGCCTAGCGCTTTAGAAAGACGAAGTGCCATTTCTGGGCTAACACCACTTTGAGTTTTTAAAACCCTGTTGAGGGTAGATGCCGCCACGTCGAGTTGTCTCGCTAAATAACGAAAATTTAAATCAAACGGATCCATATAAGTAGCTTGAATAAACTCACCGGGGTGCGGGGGGTTGTGCATAGCCATTAGTGATAATCCTCATAGTTAACGATATGAATATTGCCATCAGAGAACTCAAAAGTAATACGTCAATTTGCATTTACAGTAATTGACCAACAACCTTTGAGACTACCTTTCAGTTGATGTAACCGATAGCCTGGGATATCAAGGTCTTCAATATAGTGTGCAGTATCAAGGGCAATAAGCTGCATGCGGATTTTTTTTAGCATGCTTTGCCTGGATGCCTTTTGTGCTACCAGAGGAGTAGAGTTTTTCCAGGCCTTTGTGTTTGAAGGACTTGATCATTTATACGGCGTAGCGTATTGCGCAACAGCATCCAGGCCAGTCCTCAAGCCCTGCCCAAACTTAATTTAAGCTAGCGACCCGCTCAACAATCACTTTAGGGTCAAGGTCTGCCGGCACATCGCCGTAGAGAAGAACGCTGTCAGCAGAAGACAGTGCACCACCATTCCAAAAATCACTATTTAAACCACCCCCAGTTGGCCCATCCTGCTCACCCAACTCAGCAACATTGAGCGCAGGCAACAAACGAATATCTGCATCGAGGTCTTCAAGCCCTGCGGCCAGTTCAGCACTTTCCAGGCGTAGGGCAAAGAGCCAATCGTAATGCCCGGCCAGGCCTTGTAGCACTTCACAAGCCTCGCCTTCATCACCCAGGTCTACACCATTCTCAGTAAACGCTAGCACTAAGCCGCTTATGGGCAATTCGGCAAAACCGCGCAGTAATTCAGCCAGTGCGGTGGCGGCATCGTCGAGCATGTCGAAGTCGATATTGTCGGCGTCTTCACCGAGTGTAATCAGCAGTGCCGAGGGCGATGGCAGTTGCAGAACCACATCGACCTTGGCACTTAACTGGTGAGCCATTGCGCCAATGGCATCGGCGCAGAAAGCTTTGAGAGCAGCATCGTCGAGCAGGGCGGTAATTCTGTCGACCCCTTCGCTGTCAGCCGCCAAATTGGCATGCGTGGCAAACACGGCACCGAAGTCAAAGCTGACAACCTGTGAGCCAAGCACTTTATTGGCATCGGCCAAACCTGCCGCGTAGCGCATGGGTTCGCTGTGCCACGCGGGATGATTATTGGCGAAGACCGTTCGTGCATAGTCTTCGAAGGCGAGCCAGCGCAACATCGTACCGCCTTCTAAGTGGTTTTTAATTAAGCCTGCCATTATTTTTGCTTTCCTCTTTATGCTGCTGTGCAGCCTTTTTACAGACGCTTCATTCTACCGCCCAAATCAGGCGCTAATGACAAAAGCACTATGCTGAAAACTCGCCAGCTCTGAACTTACTTTCGCCCATCCTTAATATACATTGCTGTACCATCTTTCCTCATTTCCACATCAAACAATTCGGTAGCTCTTATTAAGTCACCAAGTTTTTTATAACCGTAGTTTATCGGCGAGAAAGAACTACTATTGTTAGATATGTAGTGGGCAATTCTGCTCATATGAGCCCAGTCATCATCCTCCGATGTTTGTTCCACAGCAGTTCTCAGCAACTTAACCAGCGCCGTGTCTTGCTTCAATTTACTTTTATTTTTCTTTACTGGCTGTTGCGGATTATCTGTTTTACTTTTCCCCTCGGGAACAAGGTTCTCCGTATAGATAAACGGCGAGCAGGCATCCACAAAGGGTTTTGGCGTTTTCTTTTCACCAAAACCATAAACAGGCAAACCACTTTCCAATAGCCTTAAGACAAGTGGAGTAAAATCACTGTCGCTTGTCATTAGGGCAAAGGCATCAACACTGCCGCTATAAAGTAGATCCATGGCGTCGATAATCATTGCCGAATCGGTAGCATTTTTGCCTTTTGTGTAAGCAAACTGTTGCATAGGCCTTATTGCAAAGGGGTGCAACCTGTCTATCCAACCCGACAAAGATGGGTTATTCCAGTCGCCATGGGCATGGCGAACGTTGACCATGCCGTATTTAGCCAACTCCTCAAGCACTCCTTCGATAGAGTTATGACTAACATTATCGCAATCGATAAGTAGTGCTATCCTTTTCTCTACCGCCACAGGAACCCCCTGACCTGACAACTTAAGCCTTCAAGGCCTTCAATTCCGCCTTAAGAGCCGCAATTTCGACGTCCTTGGGATCGGGCATCATCACGGATTCAATAGCATCGGCGGGGCAGGTTTTGTCGGGGGTACCCAGGTGCAATACCTTGGGGTCGTCCCAGCTACCGTAGTAGGGCAGGCCTTCGGGTGGTTTGGCTTTGGTCCACTCGGCGGCAAACTCTTTGAAAGGTTTGGCACGGGCCAGACGCGCTTTGCGCTCGGCAGCACGGGCTTTGTCGGTAGCTTCGACATCGAGGGCGCCGGTGTTGTAGTCCATCACCACGAAGTAGATTGTTTCAATGGTCTTTTTGGAGACGATGCTATCGGCCCAGTCTTTAGCGATATCGGCCGGGTCGCGTTCGAGCACGTCACCGTAACCGCCACCACCACCCTGGGTGATCATGTACAGCTCGCCCTTTTCGGCTAGTTCAAACTGCAGGCCCGCATGGTGGGCGCTGTAGGTGGCATCGGGGAAGGGTTGTTCGTTCATGATTTCGTCAATGGTGAAACGCATCAGGTCGCGATTGTCTTTCATTACGTCAAAGACATTAACATCTTTCACCTTACACAGCGGATAACAACCCGGCGCATAGCCGCCAAATATACCGTAGGTGGAGGGGAATTTAGCGCCAATGGTGTTGACCATATAGCCCCAGGCCTGGGTGTCTTTGTGGGTAACAATTTGCTGGTAGCCGTGGCCACCGCGCTGCTTGCCGAAACCACAGTTGTCGACCATCACCTGGTGAGGCACCAGTTTCATCATCGGCACTTCTTCTTCGATCAACTCCTGCTCGCCGATATCGGCCATAGAGGCAAAAATTGGTGCCACGGAGTGTTCGCCATCACGCGTGGCCCGCGCCGCGCCGCCCATGCCGTTTAGGTCGGCACAAACGTTACCGACAAATTCCTGATGCTGATTAAAGCCACCGTAAACAAAGGTGGTAATCATGTTGTACCAGCAGGACACGATATCGGTGGAGCGATAACCCGCAGCGAACAGCAACTTGGGCACGGCATGCTGCACGGCGGTAAAGGCCGGGAAGAAGGTCATCATGCTCTGTGCGTTAGGTGCCTCGGGTGAACAGTTGAGCGCCGAACCGGGATCGGTGAGCACCGTAATGGGGGCAAACACCGCCTGATTGCGCGGCAAGTCGGGCCAGATAAACATCAGAAACAACTGCGCCAACATGCCTTTCATCGACGCCAGCACGGTGTTATTCGCCCGGTTCAAAAACTCGGGGGAAGAACCCCGCAGGTCGATAATAAGCTCATCGTCCTGCTTGCTGACTTCACAGCGAATTTTGATCAGTACGTTTTCACGCAGAGTGGAGTCGGCGAAGACATTGCTCTGTACTTTACCGTTGGGCCAGGTCCGTAGACGACGACGCACTTCGGCTTCGGTATCAGTAAGCGTACCGCGAATGGTCGCCAAAAAGGCCTCGACGCCGTAGTCGCGAATCACCTCCTCAACACGCTTTTTAATACGCAGGCAAGCGTGCAATTTTGACTTCATGCCTTCCATTTGCAGCTTCGGCTCGCGCACGGAGTTTTGCAGAAAGGTGAGCAGGTCTTTGCGGAACTCAAAATTCTCGCCCACTTTTAGTGGCGGCATTTTCAGGCCTTCGTCGTAGGGGCTCTCGGCACCACCGGGCATACCGCCCGGCTCGCAGGCACCGTTCTCACCTTCGTGGACGATGGAACCGACAAAACAGACAATTTCGCCGTTGTGGAAAACCGGCAGCGTCAGACTTTGGTCGGTGTTGTGAATATTGCCGTAGCGGGCATCGTTGTGCATAAAGATGTCACCATCATTAATGCCCACCGTGGGATCATCTTTCCAGTACTTGAGGGCAAACTTCACCGGGTGCTGTGCCAGTACGGAGAAGATCAGTACGCCACCGGCGCTGGACAGGGACAGATCGCCCTGACAGGAGAAAATACCGGCAATCAGGTCGCCCCACTTGGCACCGGGGACGGCACCCATTTGCTCAACCATGTCGAAAGATTCGTTACAGGCGGTTTGCAAACGGTTGCGGATAAGGTGGATATCGTCGGAGCGATCTTTCCAGGCCTCGACGGCTGCGAGCTCTTCCTCTCGGGGAATCGAGACACTGTGGTCGGCCATGATCTCGGGATCGGGGCCGAGAAAGAGCACGTTATCGTCGAGAAACTGCTCAATTAAACTACGTTCGGATGGTGCTTTTACTTCATTCATTATGCTCTCCTCCTCAGTTGACGCTGTGTTGTTTCAGCCAGGCAGAACCCTGCTTGCCCATGGTCAGCGACCAATCGGGATAAACGAGATAAGTGGTGTGTGGCGTTTCAACCAGGGCGGGACCGTCGATCGACGCACCCTCTGGAATATCCGCGACGTTATAAACATTCGTATTCAGCGAACCGTCGGTGCCGTCGAACCAGCAATCACGATTGCTGATTGGTGCGACTTTGGCATCGCTAGTGGCGTTACTGGTTTCCAGCTTTATCGCCTCGTGCTCGACATAGGAGACCACGCGAATTACGTTGACGCGAATACCGGCCTCGGGGGCGGCACTGCCCTTGCCGAAGCGGTTTTCGTAGTTGCTGCTGAACAGGTCGAGCAAAGTCATTACGTCCTGATCCGACTGAATGCGATCAACCGGACTGACAACGGCCGTTTGCGCCAGCTGATTGCCGTAGCGCATGTCCAGCTCAACACGGGACTTGATGTCTTTCGGGTCGACGCCCTGGCGCAATAAATCTTCACGGCCAAGGACTTCGAGCTGATCCACCGTCGCGTTAAAGTCAGTAAAGTCCTGCAACACTTTGCGCTCGAGGGAATCGTAGAGCATTAAATACAGCGAGCGCTCGTGGATGTGCAGCTGATTCATGCTGCCCGCACCGAGGGAGGAAAAGACCGCGCTGAAAGGTGGAATCAAAATTTTCTTGATACCAATTTTGCTGGCGTAACCACAGGCGTGCAGCGGCCCACCGCCACCGTAAGACAGCAGCGTGAAGTTGCTGGGGTCATAACCTTTGACCGCCACTTCTTTAAAGATGGCATCGGCCATATTGGCGTCAACCTTGCGGCGAATGGCCAGCGCGGCTTCTTCAACGCTGAGGCCGGTGTGCTCACAAATATGGTCGCGAATCGAACGTTCGGCGCGACGTTTACTGAGTTTAATACTGCCGCCGGCGTAGTTTTTCTCATCGAGATAGCCCAACACCAGGTTGGCATCGGTCGT